>JAJZTL010000062.1 GCA_021848965.1 Pseudomonadota bacterium | reverse complement strand
CCTATTCACAAAAAAATTCGTTTCTTAGTGACGTCTAATGATGTCATTCACTCTTGGTGGGTTCCTGAGCTAGGTGTGAAGAGAGATGCTATCCCGGGGTTTATTCATGAATCTTGGGCAAATATTGAGAAGCCAGGTATATACCGTGGCCAGTGCGCGGAGCTTTGTGGCGTCAATCATGGATTTATGCCTATTGTGGTTCGTGCTGTCACTCAGGAAGAGTTTGACCAATGGGTGGCTCAACAGCCTAAAGTTGGAACACCATTGACTTTGATGAGTAATTCAAACTCTCAAAATACGGTTCCAACTGCTGTCGCTGCCCAAAAGAGCTTTGATGAGTTAATGCAGGAAGGAAAAGCTCAATATGGGAAGTATTGTTCAGTTTGTCATAAGCTTGATGGTACAGGATTACCACCTCTTTTCCCTGCGTTGAAGGGAAGTTCTGTTGCTGTAGGTAAGTCTGTAGCACGTCATATTCAGCTTGTTTTAACAGGGGTTCCTGGAACAGCAATGCAAGCATTTGCTGATCAGCTCACTGATGAAGAGTTAGCCGCTATTGTGACCTATGAGCGTAATGCGTGGGATAATAATACCGGAGATATTGTTCAAGCTTCTGATGTAGCTGCTGTCCGGCAGAATGGGCTGAAAGCTTCTCTTTCTACTCAGAAAAATATTAATCAAGAAAGTATTAAAGTTAATGAGGTAAAACCATGAGTGGATCAACTCAAAATGAAAAATATACTGCAAAAACAATTGATGTGCATGCAGGATTAGGTTATCCGCATCGCCGAGGTTTTGTTGGGCATTTGGCTCGTTGGGTTTTTACAACCAATCATAAAGATATTGGTACACTTTACTTATGGACAGGTTTTTTAATGTTCTTTGTCGGTGGAGCAATGGCTTTAGTAATTCGAGCTGAATTATTTGAACCTGGTATGCGTTTCGTTGATCCTAATTTTTTTAATACCATGACTACTTTGCATGGCTTAATAATGATATTTGGTGTGATCATGCCAACTTTTGTGGGAATGGCCAATTGGCAGATTCCCATGATGGTTGGTGCTCCGGACATGGCGTTACCTCGTTTAAATAATTGGAGTTTCTGGTTATTACCCTTTGCTTTTACTTTATTAGCCAGCACGTTGTTTATGCGTGGGGGCGGGCCTAATTTTGGATGGACATTGTATGCGCCTTTATCTACAACTTATGGTCCACCTAGCACAGACTTCATGATTTTTTCCATCCATTTATTAGGGATTTCATCAATTTTAGGTGCAATTAATATTATTGCCACCATTTTAAATATGCGTACACCTGAAATGACCTTGATGAAAATGCCCATTTTTGTGTGGACATGGTTGATTACGGCATTTTTATTAATTCTTGTTATGCCCGTGCTTGCAGGTGCTGTCACCATGATGTTGATGGACCGAAATTTTGGCACGAGCTTTTTTGAAGCTGCTGGTGGTGGAGATCCAGTTTTATATCAACATGTTTTCTGGTTTTTCGGTCATCCTGAAGTGTATGTACTGATTTTACCGGCATTTGGTGTCATTTCAGAAGTAATTCCTACTTTTAGTCGTAAAAAACTCTTTGGTTATACTTGCATGGTTTATGCTACTGCGTCTATTGCCTTTTTGTCATTATTAGTTTGGGCGCATCATATGTTTACAACAGGCCTGATTTATGGTGCCGAGTTGTTTTTTATGTATACGACCATGCTGATTGCGGTGCCGACAGGGGTGAAAGTATTTAATTGGATTTCAACGATGTTCAAAGGTTCAATGACGTTTGAAACACCAATGCTTTTTGCTGTTGCCTTTGTATTTTTGTTTACAATGGGTGGGTTTACAGGGATTATGTTGGCTCTTGTTCCTGCCGATTACCAATACCAAGACACTTATTTTGTTGTCGCACATTTTCACTATGTATTAGTGCCAGGAGCTGTTTTTGCTATTATGGCTGGCGCTTACTATTGGTTACCAAAATGGTCAGGACGCATGTATAATGAAACTTTAGGAAAATGGCATTTCTGGCTAACCGCTATTTCGGTGAATATTACTTTCTTTCCAATGCACTTTTTAGGGCTAGCGGGTATGCCACGTCGCGTACCTGATTACGCATTGCAATTTACGGATTTCAACCAAATTGCCACTATTGGTGCATTTATTTTAGGATTTTCTCAACTAATTATGTTGTACAATTTTATTGTGACAGTGCGCCGAGGAAAACCTACTACATCGCGTGTATGGGAAGGTGCTCATGGTTTAGAATGGACATTAAGTTCACCACCACCTTACCACAGCTTTGCTATTCCTCCTCAATTGGCAGAAGAATAAGAAGGTTGTACTGAAAATGCAGCAAAACAGCCATAAAAAACTTGTCTTTGGACTTGTTGGATTAGTTTTGGGTATGTGTCTTTTTGCATATGCATTAGTTCCTATTTACAATAGTTTATGTCGGACTTTTGGTATTAATGGTAAACCCGATTTAACCCCAGAGTTACCTTCATCTTCTATTCAGTACGATAGGACAGTGAATGTGGAATTTTTAACAACAGAAAATAAAAGTTTGCCCTGGACGTTTTACCCTAAAATTGACAAAATGTCTGTTCATCCTGGAGAAAGTGCAAAAGTAGTATTTTATGCTGAAAACAATAGTGATCATACAATGGTAGTACAAGCTATTCCCAGTATTACGCCGGGACAAGCCGCCAGGTATTTTAAAAAAACAGAGTGTTTTTGTTTTACACAACAAACACTAAAAGCGCATGAAAAAATGGATTTATCGCTTTTGTTTCATTTGGACCCTAGACTACCAGATGATATTCATACATTGACTTTAGCTTATACTTTGTTTGATGTTACTGAGCGCGTAGCTCATGATGTAACTCAGCAGGATGTAAAAACTTCAACTGGAGAAAAATCGTAACATGACAGAACAACACAGTCACTATTATTTACCTACCCCAACGCATTGGCCAATTTTTGGTTCCATAGCCCTATTTTGTATGACATTTGGTACTGCATCATGGTTACACCATGAATGGTTTGGCCCTTATCTTGTTGCAGTAGGTTTTGGCGTATTAATTTTTATGATGTTTGGCTGGTTTGGCACGGTCATTTATGAAAATCAAAAGGGATTATACGATGCGCAAGTAGATCGTTCCTTTCGCTGGGCAATGGTATGGTTTATTTTTTCAGAAGTCTGCTTTTTTGGCGGTTTTTTTGGTGCTTTGTTTTATGCGCGTCTTCAAATTATTCCCACATTAGCGGGTTTAATTGCTCAAGATGAGATGACACATACATTATTGTGGCCTAATTTTAAAGGGATTTGGCCTTTAATTCAGAATCCAAGTAACTATGACTTTTTGAATCCCAAAGAGGGAATGGGGGCTTGGGGATTAGCTGCAATTAATACTTTAATTTTATTAACCAGCGGTGTAACAGTGACTTGGGCGCATTGGTCGTTAAAATTAAACAAACGTAAACAGCTCATTATTGGTATGATTCTGACCGTTGCCCTCGGGATATCGTTCCTTTTTTGTCAGGCACACGAGTATTACGATGCTTATACTAAAATGGGATTAACATTGGATTCAGGTATTTATGGAACAACATTTTTTATGCTAACAGGCTTTCATGGACTTCATGTAACCATTGGTACTATCATGTTAATTGTTATTTTAGGCAGGTGTTTAGTAGGTCATTTTACCCCTGAACGACATTTTGCCTTTGAAGCAGTTGCTTGGTATTGGCACTTTGTAGATGTCGTCTGGTTGTTCTTATTTGTTTTTGTGTATTGGTTATAAATTTAGCCTATTCAATCTAAGGGCGAATAATATTCGCCCAATTTTTTCTGAAATCTCGCTTTTTTTTAAGCTTCTCTTGAAAAAAATCTAAATTATCCCAAAATAATGTAATTAGATAATAATAATTTTAAAAGAGGTAATGCTATGCGGATGGATAAATTAACATCAAAATTTCAAGAAGCGTTGGCGGATGCTCAGTCTATCGCTTTGGGGAAAGATCATGGATTTATCGAATCGATTCATCTAATGAAGGCATTGTGGGAACAAGAAAATGGAACAGCAAGACCTTTATTGGTGCAAGCAGGCGCTAATGCGATGCATTTTAAAACTGCTTTAGATGGAGCGTTAAATAAATTACCGCAAGTAACAGGGACTGGCGGAGAAATTCATCTTTCTAATGAGCTCAATCGTTTATTAAATTTGACAGATAAATTAGCTCAACAACGCAAAGACCAATATGTTTCAAGTGAACTGTTTGTTCTTGCGGCAGTGGATGATCAAGGAACTCTGGGCACTTTGCTACGCCAGTCAGGAGTAAATTCTAAAAATTTAATTGCAGCTATTGATAAGATGCGAGGTGGTGAAGCTGTGAATGATCCTAACGCTGAAAGCCAACGACAAGCGCTGGACAAATACACCATTGATCTCACTGAACGCGCTGAAAAAGGAAAATTAGATCCGGTAATTGGTCGTGATGATGAAATTCGTCGCGTGATTCAAGTATTACAACGCCGCACAAAGAATAATCCTGTATTGATTGGTGAACCAGGAGTCGGTAAAACTGCTATTGTGGAAGGATTGGCTCTACGTATTATTAACGGTGAAGTTCCTGAGGGGTTAAAAAATAAACGTGTTTTATCTTTGGATATGGGAGCATTAATTGCAGGAGCTAAGTTTCGTGGTGAGTTTGAAGAACGTTTAAAATCGGTATTAAAAGACTTGGCAAAGCAAGAAGGTCAGATCATTTTATTTATTGATGAGTTGCATACGATGGTGGGCGCAGGAAAAGCTGAAGGTGCTATGGATGCGGGTAATATGTTAAAACCAGCTTTAGCACGAGGTGAGTTGCATTGTATTGGCGCAACAACATTGAATGAGTATCGACAGTATGTTGAAAAAGATGCGGCGTTAGAACGACGCTTTCAAAAGGTATTAGTAGATGAACCCCCTGTTGATGCGACTATTGCTATTTTGCGCGGCTTAAAGGAACGCTATGAAGTGCATCATGGTGTCGAAATTACTGATCCTGCGATTGTTGCCGCAGCTACGTTATCGCATCGTTATATTACCGACAGGCAATTACCGGATAAAGCAATTGATCTTATTGATGAAGCTGCGAGCCTTATTCGTATGGAGATAGATTCAAAGCCAGAGTCAATGGATAAGTTAGACCGCCGATTAATCCAATTGAAAATAGAGCGAGAGGCTTTAAAAAAAGAGTCAGATGAAGCTTCTAAAAAGCGATTATCAGATCTAGAAAGTGCTATTGCAAAAGCAGAAAAAGAATATGCAGATTTGGCTGATATTTGGAAAGCTGAAAAAGCGGAGTTACAGGGGTCTGCTCAGTTAAAAGAAGCCTTAGAAACAGCAAAATTAGAATTAGAAAAAGCGCGTCGAGCAGGAGATTTAACGCGTATGTCTGAAATTCAATACGGCCGAATTCCTGAGTTAGAAAAACAAATTAGTGCTGTTGCATCAGGAGAACCAAAACACACAGAATCAAAGCTAGTGCGTAACAAAGTCACCGATGAAGAAATTGCCGAAGTAGTTTCCAAATGGACAGGTATTCCAGTTTCTAAGATGTTAGAAGGAGAACGAGAAAAATTATTGAACATGGAAGTAGCTTTGCAGAAACGAGTGATTGGGCAAACTGAAGCAGTAAAGGTGATTTCCAACGCTATTCGAAGAGCGCGATCGGGACTTTCTGATCCAAGGCGCCCTACAGGATCATTTTTATTTTTAGGGCCAACAGGTGTGGGTAAAACAGAATTATGTAAAGCCTTGGCAATGTTTATGTTTGATACCGAAGAAGCTATGGTGCGCATTGATATGTCTGAATTTATGGAAAAACATTCAGTGGCTCGTTTGATTGGAGCTCCTCCAGGGTATGTTGGTTACGAAGAAGGAGGCTATTTAACCGAAACTGTCCGTCGAAAACCCTACTCCGTTATTTTATTAGATGAAGTAGAAAAAGCACATCATGATGTATTTAATATATTATTACAAGTGTTGGATGATGGACGGTTAACCGATGGTCAAGGTCGTACGGTTGATTTTCGAAATACAGTTATCGTGATGACATCAAATTTGGGTTCAGCTTTAATTCAAGAAATGGCCTCTGAAAATGATTATGCCAAAATGAAAAAGGCAGTGATGGATATTGTTGGACAACATTTCCGGCCTGAATTCATTAATCGCATTGATGAGTCTGTTGTTTTCCATCCTCTGGGTAGTCATGAAATTCAAGCAATTGCATATCTTCAAATTCAAGATTTGCAAAAACGTCTCGCAACTCGAGATTTGCAATTGTCTGTGAGCGAGGATGCACTCAATTTCTTAGCCAAGACGGGATATGACCCTGTTTATGGGGCACGTCCTTTGAAACGGGCAATTCAGCAATATTTAGAAAATCCTCTTGCAACAGAAATTCTGCAGGGCACGTTTATGCCTGGCGAAACAATTCATGTTGTATTAGAAGGAGATGAATTAGGATTTAAGAAGAAATAAGGTGTCTATTAGTCTCGGGGCAAATAATATTCGCCCCGAGTCCAACATAATTTTAGGTTGTTTTAATAACTTCAATACCACTTTCAGATGCAATTAAAGCTATATTGGGACGTTGATTTGCAAAGATCCCATTGGTGACTACTCCTGGAATATTATTCATAGCTTCTTCGAGTTGAAGGGGTGTTTGAATCGTTAAATTATGAACGTCTAAAATAATATTTCCATTGTCTGTAACAAATCCTTGGCGATAGACGGGATCTCCGCCAAGCAAAACAATTTGACGCGCAACGTAGCTTCTGGCCATAGGAATTACTTCAACGGCTACGGGAAAGGCCACTCCTAGTCGGTGAACTTTTTTGGATTCATCGGCAATACAAATAAATTTTTTAGAGGCGGCAATAAGAATTTTTTCACGTGTTAAGGCTCCACCTCCTCCTTTAACAAGAGTGAGATCAGGGGCAATTTCATCAGCGCCATCAATAGTTAATTCGACTTCACTTGCTGCATTTAAATCAAGTACGGTGATGCCAATCGCTTTTAATCGTGCTTCTGAGTCCAAAGAGCTAGCAACTGCGGCATCAATTTTATGGCTTATAGATGCGAGTTCATCAATAAAACAATGTACCGTGGAGCCGGAACCAACTCCAATAACCATGCCTTCTTCTATGTAAGGAATAGCAGCTGCAGCAACCTGTTTTTTTAATAGTGTTTGTGAGTTTTGTGTGTTCATCGGTATTTTTTTCCTCTTACTTGAAACCATTGTTTATCTTCAAGGCGTAATGCACTCAATTTTCCTCCCCATGCACAGCCTGCGTCTAAGGCGAATAAGTGAGAATATGGGGCAATAAATTTTTCTTCTAATGCGGCCCAGTGCCCAAATAGAATGTTAATAGGATTAGCAGAAGCCCAAATGGGGTTTTGAGTAAATGCCCTGTTTTTTTCATCAAACCAAGGATATAACCCAGAAGGAGCATCGCTAATTGTGCCTTTATGAGTATAATCTAAATGCCCTAAGCTATCACAAAATCGCATGCGAGTAAAAATATCTGTAATCAAACGCCAATGAGAGGGTGTTTTTTCAAAGATAGTTGTTAAAAAGCGATGGGCTTTTTCCGGATTTTGCGGGTTGAGTTGTGTTTCAATTTCTTTCGCATAGCTTAAAGTTTCTTCCAGCGACCAAGCAGGATAAACGCCTGCGTGAGTCATCAAACAATTGAGAGAAGTGTCATAGTGAGCCAGTGATTGAGTTTGCAGCCAATGACTGAGTTTTTCTGCGTCTGGTGCTTTGAGAACATCTTCGAAAGTATCTTTTGATTGAAGAGGACGAATTTTGTGAAAAACAGCAAGAAAGTGTAAATCATGATTACCCAAGATAATGATATTTTTTTGGGGTAATTGTGAAAGAAAGCGTAACACGGAAATGTTATCCGGGCCTCCATTAATAATATCTCCGGCACACCAAAGTGTGTCTGTTTTTTCATTAAAAGCAATTTTATCCAGTAATGTCATCAATTCTGAGTAACAACCTTGAATATCTCCAATTGCGTAATGCGCCATAATATTATTTACCTTTAATGCTATCTGCCTCTAAATAAACTAGTATGACTATGTTTGGGTTCTGCAGGGGGAGGAGTGTGCGCTTTTCCTATAGGTTGTAAAGGTTCAAAAAGATGGACGTGGTCCGAAAGGTTTGCTGTGTTCACAAAACGTTTTTCGCCATTGGACAGCTGAACTTTAATATTTTGAGGTAAAATAAGTTGTGCATTATTTAAAATAATACCTTGTACTTTTTTCGAAGATTCATTATTCGTGCGGATAAAAGAATGTAAGTTGTTTTTATCGGTACTTGTTAAACTTAACTGCAGTTTATTAAAAGATTCAATGACATCCCAATGTGAGCGATAATAAGGATTTTTCTTTAAAAACTCCTCAAAAAGTCCTGTAGGAAGAAAAATTGCCCCACTTGGCATATAAAAAATAGTTGAATTAAATTCAAAGCGTTGTGATCTCATTTGGTTATTCAACCATTTTAGAAACTCAATGCCAGCTATCGTATTCGGATTGGGGTTGCGTTTTTCATTTTTGTCTTGTTCACTCCCTGGTTCTGGACGATTCTCTTGGCCAAAACTTGCGCTGAAGCGCAGCTCTATTTTTTCTTTCTTTTCTTCAAGCTTTTCTTCTACATTTTCTTTGTTTTCATCTTCCTTGTCTTCGACTTCCTCTTCGTCTTTTTCTTCTTCTTCCTCTTCCTTTTCCTCGATTTTATCTGATTCTGCTTTGGCTTCTTTATCTAAGTTGCTGTATTCTCGTTGCATACGTTTTTCATCAAAATAGCTATTAATAGCTAACGCATCCGAACGAACCATAAAAGGCCCCAAGGTTCCTGAGTCACGTTGATTGTCTTCCAGTAAGGCAAGCCAGTAGGATAAAACTTCTTTATCACTTGAAAGCCAGGAAAAGCCATATTCTGGCATCAATTGCTTAGCAAGTAAGACACTGAGGCGACGGCTAAATAAATCAATGTGTTGCCCATCTTCAAAGTCATATTCGCATCGTTTGGCTTTGGTTTTTAGCATGCTTCCACTAAAAGGATTCCAACGATCAATGTGTTTGCCATTTTCATCATACAGTTCAATAACAAAATCAGAAAAAATTTTGCCAATACCATTAAAAATTCCAGCTGAAAATAAAGCATACATCCAAAGCGTTTCTTGAGCACTTAGTCTTACTGTCGTTTTGTCTGGCGCGTTGGTGGTAAAGTAGGCGCGACACATCGATAAAGCGGAAGCAGTTCTTACAAGTGCATGTGTAATAAAACCACCTGGTTTTGCATAATAACTGTTTCGTGTTTCAGGTAAATTTTGTACAAACTCTGCAAAAGCATCGAGAAGGGGGGTGATGTAGCTATTTACTTGTTCTGCAGTAAGGTCCATCAATTGCTGACATTGAGTAATAAGTTTTTTATATTTGGGATTATCGAGCAATTGATTGGCGGTGAGCAACAAAGTGACTCTTGATGTCTGGGACGGTTCTTCTTTTGTTGCATTAGGACTTTTAGGGAGAGTTATCCGATTTCCAGAAAACAACGTAGGCATATCATTTTACCTCATCTTCATAATTCCTTAATTATAACAAAAATTGAGCAATTGTAACATACTTGGAAATATCTAGTTGTTCAGGGCGAAGATTAGAATCAATCTTGAGTGTATTCCAATCTTTTTCAGAAAGCCAATATTGATTCATTTTATCTTGTTTAAAATTGTTTTTGAGTGTTTTACGTCGATGAGCAAAGGCTTGTTTGACCACTGACTCAAGTTTTTCAAAAGCAATAGCAGGATAAGGCGAGTTCACGTGTGGAGTTAGTCGGATGACGGAAGAGTCAACTTTGGGCTGCGGTGTGAAGGCGTGAGGTCCCACAGAAAAGAGAAGTTCTGTTTCGCAATAATATTGTATCATGACACTCAATCGACCATAATTTTTCTCACCCGGTGAAGCAGCAATTCGTTCAGCAACCTCTTTTTGTACCATGAAATGCGCATCTTGTATTGAGGGAATAAAGGGCAAGAGATGTAAGAGAAGCGGCGTGGAAATATTATAGGGTAAATTGCCAAAAAGCCTGATTTTCGAAGGAGATAATGTCGAAAAATTTACGGTGAGAGCATCGGCTTCAATAATATTGAGATTTTGAGGCCAGGTTTTTAATATCTGAACCAAGTCTCGGTCAATTTCAATCATAGTTAATAATTGTTGATTGTTGTGTAGGGGCGAATAATATTCGCCCTTTTGCGCATGAATAGAATTAGGTGAATTCGGGCGAATATTATTCGCCCCTACGTTAGAAAGATTGTGTTGAGACAAAATATCTAAAATAGGACGCGTGAGCGCTCCTTGGCCAGGACCTATTTCCACTAAATTTTGTCCTGGTTCTGGACGGATAGCATGAATAATTGCTTGAATGACAGAGGTATCTTTTAAAAAATTTTGACCAAAACGTTTGCGGGCTATCATAAAGGAGAATCACCTAATAGGGTTTGTAATGCGGCAATAACCGCAATAGCGGCTGTTTCTGTTCTTAAGATGCGAGGGCCAAATTGTATAGGTTCAAAGCCTGCTTTATTGGCTTGCATGACTTCAGAAGTGGAAAAACCGCCTTCAGGGCCGATGAGAAGATGAATGGCTGAAAAATTCCCCCTGCGCCCCCCTTTGTAAAGGGGGTGGAGGGGGGATTTATTTTCATTCTCGGGATGTAAAATCCAATAAGCTTCATTTTCAGCTTTTTTTGTGCAAGAAAGCATGTCTGAAAAAGATTGAATAGGATTCAATAGAGGTAATGAATTACGACCACATTGTTCGCATGCGCTAATAATAATATTTTCCCAATGTTCTTGTTTTTTTAGGGTTCTCTCATTGTTTAATGAGACAGCACCATGTTGTGTGTGTACTGGTGTGATGCAAGACACACCCAATTCTGTTGCTTTTTGTACTACCCAATCCATGCGTTCACCTTTGGAAATGCCTTGAATCAAATGAATATTCAAGGCAGACTCTCGGTTGATAGTTTGGCTATCAATAAGTCTAACCCAAAGGCGTTTTTTATCTATTTGAGTAATAAGAGTGGAATATTCATTATTTTGTCCATCAAATAAGATCAAAGTGTCACCTGCTTTACGGCGTAACACGGTGAGAATATGGTGCGCTGCTTTTCCCTCCAATTGAAACTCAACTTGTGTGTCCTTAAAAGAAGTAAGCTGTGGATAATAAATGCGCATAATAAAAATTTTAAGCTAGACCTGTGTCAGCATTAAAGGGTTTAAGCTCCTGTTTGAGCTGAGCATAAAGTTCCGGTACCCATGTGGGCTGACGTTTAAGGTTCGTAATTGGTTTTCGTTTTCGTAAATCATTGGGAGAAATGATAACACGGGCATTTTGTGAGCCAATGCGGGCAATTAATACAAATAACTCATCAATAGATTGGTCACCAATAGCTAAGCATCCCACAGACAAGTCTTTTCCATGAATATAAATATCTCCACCTAGGTTAGTCATATCTCGCCCATCTTGTTTAGCATGTTCTTTATCAAATTGATTAGGGTAGTTAATCAGCATGGACAATTGCCATGAGCTAAAAGGATTGAGCATGACAATATTATAAACGCCCTCGGGAATTTGGCCGTCATTATATTTCAATTTAGGCCCAGCTTTACCACTAAAAGCAGTCAGATCATAAGTTTTAATATATGTCCAGCCTTCATTCGGTTGACTTCTGGCCCAGAGTTCCATTTTTCGTTCTTTTTTGAAGGTTAATAAGGTTACTTGCTTGGGAGGATAATGTACACCTTTTTCAGCAAATAGAGGTTGTAAACCTTTATCTGAATCAGGTGCATATTGTTTAACTACTTGTTTTGTTGCCTGATTCCAGTCAGTAGTTGTAATGTGTTTGGGGGGCACAGTATTTGTGCAGCTTACAAGAAAAAAACCAAGTAGAGAAATAATAAAAGTATTACGTATCATAGGCCCATAGTCTCGTCACATAAAAACATAGCTTTATATTATACCAGAATTTTATCCATTTTGGTGACATATTGTTCATGTTGTGACATGATATGTTTTGAGTTATTGAAATTGTTTTATGAGGGGTATTATTGTGAAACGTGCGGGTATATTATTTTTTATTATGTCTTTATGGACTGTAAGTCTGCCTGTTTTTGCCTTTACAGGAGAGTTATCTAATTTACGAGATAAACGTTATTGTGAAGTTGCTGTTATTCATTTGAAAGAAGATAAATTAATTGCGAGTGTTTATAGTACCGTTAATTTAAATAACTGTCCTGCGCCATTATGGGATAAATTAACGGTGCACGGTATTCGAAAACAGTTTGATGCATTTTGGGTTAAGCTCAATGGACCACGATATTGGACGTTGGATGGGGTGATTGGACAAGGGAATTCAACGGATGGTCCTTTGGTGAATATTGGGGGTATAGAGTTTAAACAAAGAGCCAACATAGAATCTTATATTTGGAAAGGTATGGGAAGAAAGTTATACACAGAAAATGTGATACATAGGGATTCAATATGGATTTATAATCCTCACACGGAAATATATGAATTAATTGCGCCAAATGGTAATGTATACGTGATGCAGTCTTATTCTCAAATTGTTGATTCTCATTTGCAAATGTCAGATTTGAAAAATCTTGGACAACGTTTAAAATTACCTAAAGGTTGGAAATATCAAGTACGTCAATTGAATAAAAAGCTTGAAGTGAAAACACTGGGAACGGCTTACGTACTTCAAGATGATTTATTAAACTCTTATAGTAGAGTTCTGAATCCGAACGAAATTCAATAAGATTAAGTAGGGGCGAATAATATTCGCCCTATTCATCCATTATTTTGCTAAAGAAGAAGGAATATTAGGGCTCGTTGGGTTGACCAATACTTCTCGAGATAACGGACGAACAATTAAATCCATATCTTCCATCGGTATGGCGCCTAACAAGACTTCGTCCCCCAACACCATGGCACCAACATAACAGCGGCGATTTTCAAAGCGAACTTCTACGGGGCCCACATAAGCAACTGTTTTTTTTGAGCCATCGGCGAGAGTGACTTCTCTTTTTTCTTGTTCTTTGAGATCCAGTTGAATAGCAATGTGTTCAGGAATACACAAATGCATTGCTCCAGTATCGGCTAAAGCTTTTGCTTCAATAGGTAACAAATTAGGCTTGACTGGATTAGCTAGCTTTAACATGGTATAGGTAATTCCCATTGTGGTTCTCTCTTTTAATTATACTACACTTCAAAAGTTTTTTTGAGAAAATCACTGGCTAACCGCCATGCGCGCTGACTGGTTGTTGCGTTGTATTTTAATCCTAACTCAGGATCATTGGCTAAAGGATTCATAAAGGCATGTTGCGTATTTCCATAGATGTGAAATTGCCAATCTGCTTGAGCAGTAGTCATTTCTTCGGCAAAATTTTGCACATGTTCAGGAGGAACCATGGGATCATCTTGTCCATGAAGTGCAAGTATTTTGGCATGTATTTTTTTAGAAATATGGGAAGAAGGTGCTTGTAACAGACCATGAAAGCTAATAACGCCACTTATTTTTTCGCCTGTTCTTGCTAAATCTAATACACATAACCCGAGATCGGA
>JAJZTL010000061.1 GCA_021848965.1 Pseudomonadota bacterium | reverse complement strand
GAGGAAAAAGTAAAAATACAAATGGCCAGTAAAGTACGCTCCTACAATGGCTTAATGGTTCATATTTTTGGAAAATTGACGGTGGTTTTTAATTTATTATTATCTAAATTCAGCTGTTAATTGGCATATTAAGATAAAAGTATTTTTCTCATGTCAAAAAAAAATAATTTAAAAATGCCTCTTATTCTTGAGGATACAGTAGGCGAGCAATCGGCCGAACTACAGGAAGAAAAGGACCAGGATAACCATAAAACTTTATTGGAAAACTATTATTATAATGCGTTCATGACAGTTTTTCAGGATCTGCCGCAAACACTTGCAACCGCTGTAGTAATGAGCACAACAGGACTAACGGAGTCTCCAGATAATCCAACCGGAGTTAGTTTACCCGGCTATTTAAATTTAATTCCGCAATTTGGTAATACTATAGCGGGGTTCGCAATAGGTGTAGAGGCTATGCGATTGATCACGGTTTGCAGAGAAAGGCGAACCTGTGATAACTTAATGCAGGCTATGCTCTATTCTATATTTTCTGTTAGCATTGTATTGAATGGAACTACTAATATCTCAACGACCCTATTAGGTGAGAAAACATCTGATGAAGTTAGCTTACTTTCAATTGCCTCTACACTTATTGCACTGAGTGCAAATTTTCTTATTCTGTGTCGTGAAGAAATCAAATTATTAAATAAAATACACAAAAGTGTAGAAAAAAATGATGGAAATGAGATAAAAAAGAATGGATTTCACACAATATGTTCTCTTTTTCTAAATTTGAGTATCATAACGGCCTTTTTAGCTACAACAAAATTAGCAAGTCAGGGCTAACGCGTCTAAATTCTTGTAAAATAAAGGCCTTTAGCACATAAAACATTAAAATTTTTGTTCAAATTGCCAATGAAATCGCTAAACGTAGGGGTAGGTCTTGTGCCTACCCGCCAATATTGATAAAAACTGTGCATTTTCGGGCGGGCACAAGACCCGCCCCTACAAAAACCACCTACAAACCTTGATTTTATTGGAATTTATACGCGTTCACCCTGATTAGCAAGTCGGGAAGTAGGTGCTTATGGCTATTTTATTGGCACCTAGTTAGGTCAAGTGCCTGAGCTTATCGAACCAACAGCTAAGAAATTGAATCGTTGCAAAACAAGCGATTATTGCAAATTTTTAATGCATTCTGATGAAGAGAGCGTCGCCACTACGCCAGGAGCTGATAAACACCCAGAGTCACCTGAACTTATCTAAGGTGCATGTCTACGATTGGTTGCGTGAAGTCGAGAGTTATTGCCATATTGCAGCTAGATAATTTTTTAGAATGGTTTCGTCTGCTGTCATCAGCGGCAAAGATAAGGCTGTAGCATGTGCTGTAATTATTCTATCAAAAGGATCTCGTGTCCATTCTAAGGTTAATGCATTTTGTATGACGAGCGAAAAATCATCATTATTAATAGTAATACCTAATCTTAAGTGCAAATCTTCATAAATTTTTTTTGACGTGCAAGTGATGCGCTTTATTTCATAAAGATATTGCGTTTCCAACAGTACTATAGGACTGATTTTTATATCATGATTATCTAAAATCGCTACCATTTCAGCTGAAAATTTTTCGCTTAATCCTGCATATAACCAAATGAAAATATGAGTATCTATAAAAATCATAATTTCTCATCCCAGTTTTTTATCCAATCTACGCTTATTAAGTCATCATTGGGATCGGCAATCGTTTGGGGGCGAGACATAAGTCGATTCATTTTAGAGGGAGCTTCTTCTAAACTTACTTTAAGTATATGTCCCTTGCGTTCTATCTCAAGTGGAATTCCGGTCTCTATCGTTTGATCAATCAGTCGATAAAGATTACCGCGTAATTCTGTAAGAGTAATCGGATGATCTAACATAAGCACACCTCTCATTTTTATTTTACGTACATATTATAGCAAATGAACGTACATAAAAATAGCTATAGTTGATTAAATTTTAAATGATCGATTAACGTCGTCTGTGGATAAGAAGTTATAAAAATTATGGTTATGATAAAAAAAGGCTGAGTTATCGTCACCCTTTTAAGGAATGATGAACAAAGGATTTCCGATTTTTCAGTGCATGAAAGTTTCAGTTCGAAGTGCTTTCTCCCCTTGTGGGATAAGGTGCCCGGCAGGGCGGATGAGGGGGGGTTATAATTTAACACAAGTGATGTTTATAATTATTATCATAAAAAATTGAAAGCAATAAAATTAATTAACTGAGGTTAATTAGAATAATATTGTCATGATTAGCTTTAGTTTGGATAAAAGTACCTCGAAGCCGGGAAAATAATTATGATTCGACAAGTTTTCCATGTAACCATTTATGAATAATACCAGCTAGAAGTACTTGGTAGGGTATTCCTTCTTCTTTTGCTTTTGTTTTTGCCAAAAGCTTATCATTCATCGTAAGACGAATAGTTGATGCTTGATTTCGTTTTGCAGAATTTTCAAAAATATCGATATAATGTTTTTTTAACTCTGGTGTTAAAATGGACTTATATTCCTCAGATTGCAGGCTATTCCATAGAGCTTTTTCTTCTTCATCCAAATGATCAATAGGCTCATATTCTTTAAAATTAATTTTTGGTTTCATAACATCACCTTTTATATCGCTTATTCAATTTTCAACTACGAATAACGACTCAATGATTCCAAATCCTATTCCACGTTCACGTTTTAAAGTTTCGTTTTTGGAATCACTCCAACGTATGAGTTTATTTTTTTGCATTTTTAAAGCATCTAATAAATTCTATTAGAATTAAGTATAGAAAAATGTATTTGAAAATCAAGGTAATAAATAATGAGTGTCTAAAGTGATTGTTCTAAATCGTTAAATATTTAGAAATGCAAGCACAACATAAAAAGTTGAACATCGTGTAGATGTGTTTTCATAGTAAATCATTTAATCCGTTTAATCCCGGTTCAGACAACTGAACGAGCATGCTATACTATTGTTTAAATAGGCACATTATTATAAAATTTGATAAATTTAGCATTATATTTTGAAGGGGTACGCGTGATGGCGCTAACAAAAGAACAATTAATGGCGGTTTGTATTTCTGAGCTTGATTTAAGGTCAATGGGAAAAATTTCGAAAGCTGACAGAGATATGCAATTAAAAGAGGCGTTAGTTCGTCTTAAAATGGAATTGCTGAATGACAACAAAGAGGATGTTGAAATTCAGCCCGAAGTAACTATGCAGATAAAATGTGTGGAATTATTGATGACTATTCAAGAGAGTGATTGGCAGGAAATACCAGCATTTATTGATGCGTTGTAAGATTGAAATTGGAAAAGATAAAAACATTGTACTAGACTAAAAAGTAGAGTAACAATACAGATTTTGAGGTGAATAAAATGGCTTTAAGCGTTGTTCAAAGAAAGCTTTTGCAAGGTGCAGGTTTAACAGATGGAGAGATAGAGATCATTAATAATCTCGAGGGGGATGCGGATGCTCTGCGAGCAGCAGTTAGAACTTCGATAACCAATAATGGTCCATACCTGTTAACGGCTGATAATTTGCGCGAAATTAATGAAGCTTTTCTTGGCGGTGGCGATGACATAACGAGCCCATCGGCTTCATTTTTAACAAAAGAACAGCAGAACTTTTTGCGCGGGCTTGGTATGCCAGACGGTACAATCCGAACTATTAATGCGAAAAATAATCAAGATGCCCGTTGGACTGATGTTAAAACTTGGGCAGAAACAACTAACACAGTTCGTCTGGAAGACGCCGAACTTGCTGAGATTAATCGTCTTATTGCTCATACTGATGCTGCAAACAACAAAATACCTCATTCAACAGCATCATTTTTAACGAAAAAGCAACAGGACTTTTTGCGCGGGCTTGGTATGCCAGACGGTACAATCCGAACTATTAATGCGAAAAATGATCAAGATGCCCGTTGGAATGATGTTAAAAAATGGGTAGAGCAAGATAATGCAGTTCGTCTGGAAGACGCTCAGCTTGCTGAGATTAATCGTCTTATTCCCAATGCTGCTGGTACCCAAATATCTCATTCCTCAAAAGCGTTTTTGACGCAAGCGCAAAAAGACGCTTTGGGTGCAATCGGTATGAATCAAGCCAAGATAGATGAGATCAACAAAAAGAAACCTGATCTCCAAAAGGCTGCTATTGAAACTTGGATGGGAGCGCAGCCCACTCAAGTCTCCAAGGCAAATTTGGTTGCACTCAATACGGCCTTTAATTTGGCTGGTCCACAGGAGATACGAAATAATGCAGGAAATCTTTCAGTAGCTTCATTGTCTTCAGGAATAAAGCCATTAGATTCACATGATATAATGGCAAGATTAATAAAACATGACACGACAGATAGCAGATCTGGGCGTCAGTTTCTGGCAGAGCATGGGGTAGCGTTATTCAAAGACGAGACTCGGGGAGGACGTTTTAATCCTAAATCAATAACCATATCAGATGTAGATCCTCTTTCAGCTAGTGGACAAAAGTATAATCCAGATGATCATAACGCCAATATTCAAGTCTTATATACTCCGCGTGGAGGAAGGGAGACATTTACGGCTACTATTGACAAAGAGGGAACCATGACTATAGGACCTCAGCATGCTAAAGAAGCGCTGCAAGATCTCACTCCTTATGAATATGATCGATTTACAGAAGGTATGTTGAGTTTACGACTTGAGCTTCTAGAGAAAGAAAAAATGGCGGAGTATATAGCGCCTCTTAATGGTAAGATGGATGAAAAAATATTGATTAGTGACGCACGTGCGCATGCTAAGACAGAGTTAGCGAGGGATCCTAAGTATAGCAGTTATGATTTATCAAATATTGAGAATGGTGCGATACGTAGAGCAATGGCACGTCAATGCAAAGCAAAAGGAATTATATCAACGTATTCAAATGAGCAGCATAAACAGGATGATGCAAAAGCAAGAGATTGGCTGGATAAAGCGATGAATTTTGGTCCATTAGTGCGTGGTATTGGTGGGGCTGCTTCCTTTGCTATTTCTTGTTTAACATCTCCCATATATGCTGTGGCGTGGATGGCAGGTAAGAAGGACTGTGTATTGCAACCTGGCGCAACACGGCTAGGTATTACTCGATATGCGCAAGCTGGAACAGTAAAAAGCGATAACCTGCTGGTAGCTCAGCAAGATAAATCAGTTGTTGCTGGTGAGCGCCGGCATATGGGATATAAATAAAGTCGTTTATTTATATCCTTATTTCTAAAAACCGCTGAACTGTAGGGGCGAATAATATTCGCCCTCTGGTGGTTTTGCAGAGATCTTTGCTATTAGCAAGAAGGGCGAATATTATTCGCCCCTACAAAAAGCTCGACTTTTTCCACATAATTAAAAATATTTTTAACTTGCGCTTCCCCTGATTAAAAAACAGAAATAGACTTTATTTAATCTTTTATTAAGTAAAATTTGATACACTGCAACCTCAATATACAATATAAAACAAGTTTCGAGATTAAATTAATGTTATTCAATTTCAATTTATTTTCTTTATTTACGCCTCAAGGATTAAAAAAATTAGAAGTTTTTACTCAATCGCTCGAAACATTAAAGCAGAGTATTACATTGAAAACAGAAGCAGAAGGGGAAAAACCAAAAATTCCTATTGCTTCGGAATATTCTATTAAAACGCTTGATGATATGATTCGTATTGCAAAGGAAATGAAACAGAATAATAAATTAGGCTATTGGCGGAAGGACTCAAAAGCAAAGCAGTTGGAGAGTTTTTTGGCGCATTTTGATGGACAAATGAATACTTTTGCGCCGGCTTGCTTTGATGAGCTTTCGTATAAAATAGCTAAAATTTATTGGGAAGTCTTGTCTCAAATTGATATCTCCAAAGATATAGAAACGGCTGCTCGTAATGTAGTGCCATTACATAAGCTCCTTCCCTTTGTGATAGATAATACAGCGCAATTAATACAACTTTATGAATTTGTTGCTGATGATCTTCGCGCAAATCCAAGTTTAAATCGATTAGAACCTCCCGAGTCACACGAGGAGTTATATGAGTGTATTTGTTCAATGGAATTTCTATTAGAACATATGCACAAACCCGATGATGTTTATGAGGAAATGATTAAATATTATTGTCAGCTTTTTGGTGGAGAAGAACAACCTACTGTTTTACCTCCCTTAACAGTGGCATTAATTATAAAAAAATATGAAGAACGTGTGGCGGTGGCGTTACCTAAATTATTAGAAACCCAGATTTCTGAAATGAATGTTATAGGAATATCTACGGCATGTCTTGATGAGCCCACGAGTACTATAACTGGTCAGCTTATTGGTTCTCAACCTATTGTCGTCACTTTGCCAAACCAACTTCTTCATGAACCAGTGAATTGTTTTGATTTTATAGAGATCCAAAGTGGATTTAAAGGGTGGTTATTATTAAATTTGTTATTAAAAGAACAAGAGTTATTGAAAAAAATTTCAGAAACGGAATGTAAAATATCATGTAATGGAGTTACTAGCATATTAAAAAAACGTTTTGATCATCAACAGTATCAAGAGCTTTTCGGTAATTTTAAGCAGTGGCTTGAAATGCTGCGAAAAAAATTAAATAATTATGTTAGGTCTTCTCATTATTTAAAAAACGATAATAAATTGAGCATAGCCAAAGGAATGGCAGTTTTTTTAAACCAAATATTGGGAGAGATAAGTAATTCATCCGATTTAAAATCTTTGAATCAGTATTTAGCTGCGGTATTCAAGCTATGTTTAAAAGCGAGTTTTACACATAATGTTATTGTAGGACAAACTCAGATTTCACATGGAGAGCTAGGAAAAATTTTTACAGCTGCACTTAATGAGCTTTATGCACAACTAAAAAAAATAAGTATTCATACAATTCCAGATATTTTTTCTCATGTTCTAAGCAGAGATGAATATCAGAAAATGCTGGCAGGTGAAAAAATTGAGTGTTCTTTGTCAAAGGATGGTTGGATGTTGGTGTCCTATAATAAAGTTAATTCGATAGTAGAAACAAATGATCCAAGATATGAGCTAGAGTCCCAGTATAAAAAGATAGTACTTAATAGCCAACTGCCTTCTATTAAAACTTTAGTGAAACATCATATGTTGCTTAATGGCGCAATGGGAAGACAAGCTAAGCGGCGCAAAGAGGCCGAAGAAAGAAATGCTCAAGCAAATAATTCATTAGCGATGGTTCCTTATGAGCCACAGCCAAAAATCAAGTAATTATATATATTTTTTACAAAAATTTGCTATAACTATACCCAATTTCAGAATTCTGAATATATTTCTGCACTGTGCTTGATTTTTCTATAAGCTCGGAATAAACTCCTTATAATCCATCCAAATTAGGAATGCATTCCGTGAAATCTTTTAAACGTATCTTAAACATGACTTTACCTGCACGGCAATCTGCATTTTTGTGGGGGGCAAGAAAAACCGGTAAATCTACTTATCTTAAGGCGCACTATCCCGAGTCGACTTATTATGATTTGTTAAAGTCAGATTTATATTTAAAGCTTCTTAAACAGCCTCATATTTTAAGAGAAGAATTAATTGCTCTGGAAAAAGAACGTCCTGAGACGTTAGTGATTATCGATGAGATTCAGAAAGTACCTATTTTACTGGATGAAGTACATTGGTTAATTGAAAATACTTCGTTACAATTTATTTTATGTGGGTCTAGTGCACGAAAGCTTAAAAGAGGAGCCGCTAATCTTTTAGGCGGACGTGCTTGGAAGTTTCATTTTATGCCATTAGTGTATCCTGAGATAATAGAGATTGATTTATTGCGTGCGCTTAATCATGGTTTATTACCTTCTCATTATCTTTCTCTGAATATTCACCGTTCAATGCAGTCATACGTAGAGGATTATTTAATTGAAGAAATCCAAGCGGAGGGATTGGTGCGCAATTTACCCGCATTTGCTCGTTTTTTTGATTCTTTAGGCTTTTCACAGGGAACACCGGTTAATTTTACTAATATTGCAAGAGACTGCGGTGTTGATGCAAAAACAGTGAAAGAATATTATCAAATACTTATTGATACGTTATTGGGATATTTTGTATATCCTTTTCATAAAAAACAACATCGCGAGCAGATATCAGGTATGCCAAAATTTTATTTATTTGATGTGGGATTAGCTGCTTATTTGGGAAAAATTCGTCTTGAAATTTTAAAAGGAGCACAAGCGGGTGTTTTATTTGAACATTATCTACTTATGGAATTAATGGCATATAATAAATTGAGTGAGATCAATTACAGTATTAGTTATTGGCGCACTAAATCTGGGTTAGAGGTTGACTTTATTTTAGGCGATGCTGAAGTTGCTATTGAGGCAAAAATTAGTGCTCAGATAGATAAACGAGATCTTAAAGGATTGGTTGCTTTTCTTGAACAGTTTCCTTCGGCAACGGCTTACTTAGTCGCGTTAATTGATCGTAAAAGGGAAGTCAGTATAGATAATAAAACGATTATACTTCTTCCCTGGCGAGAGTTTTTATCGTTGCTTTGGAATAAAAAAATTATTTAACATCAGTTGTCAATATTTATAACGAATTAACCTCGAGGAGCACTTTCTTGAAGTGCTTCAATGGTGGTGTGTCCTGTGCAAAAAAGTGCAACCTTCAGTTCATATTCAATTGTTTGCATAAAAGTAACAACCGCCTCAGTACTTTCTTGAGCGGCTTGTAAAAGAGGTTTTGCAAAGCCAATAGTGCTTGCCCCTAGATATAAAAGTTTGGCAGCATCCAGACCATTACGAACTCCGCCTGATCCCCAAATTTCATAATTGGGCGTTAAGCTAACCGCTTGTTTTAAAGAATCAACCGTATTAATTCCCCAGTTTTTGAAAGTTTGAGCCGCTTGTTGGCGAATAGGGTCATGGAAGGCTCGTGCGCCTTCAATACGCCCCCAGTGAGTGCCGCCTAATCCACTGACATCAACAGCTGCAATAGATGTTGACATTAAACGCTCCAGTGTTGACTTAGAAAATCCACATCCTGTTTCTTTTACAATAACAGGGACAGTTAAATTTTCGGCTAATGCAGCAATCGCATCAAATGCGCCTTGAAAATCGGGCGTACCTTCGGGTTGAAGGCATTCTTGCAACGGATTGCAATGAATAATCATGCCTACTGCTTCAAGGTTATCCACCAATCTTTCAACTTCACTCAGAGGAGTGTCGATTAATTGGGTGGCTCCCAAATTGCCTAATAAAATAGCATTGGGAAATTGTTGGCGTAATTCTGCCCATTCTGCAATAGCTTCAGGTTCTGAAAGCTCGCGTCGTTGTGAACCTACGCCCATGGTCCAACCCATTTCTTCGCAAGCTTCCATTAAACGAGCATTAAACTGAAGGGCATCGGGATGTCCCGCGGTCATCGAGCTCACAATAAAAGGAGAAGGAACTTTTTTTCCAAATCGATAAGTATAGATATCTATCTCATCAAATTGACAGTTGGGTATTGCTTCATGAGGGAGCGTGATTTGTTCTAAGCCACTTAATCCTACTGCTTCGTGAGCAGGATTAAGTGCTAATTCCATATGATCACGTTTGCGTTGTTCGAAATCTTTTACAAAAGCTTTCATGAACAAGCCATCATCGCCAGGGAAGTATCTACCATGCGATTAGAGAATCCCCATTCATTGTCATACCAAGAGAGGACTTTAACCAAATCGCCCATTACTTTGGTTTGAGTAGCATCGAAAATACTGGATGCAGAATTATGATTAAAATCACAAGAAACTAATGGCTCATTATTGACAACCAAAATGTTTTTCAATTCATTATTAGCGGCATGAGTCAGTATTTCATTGACTTCTTGTGCAGATGTAGGACGAGAAGCTTTGAAGGTTAAGTCAACGATAGAAACGTTAATGGTGGGAACGCGTAATGCAAAGCCATCAAGTTTACCATTTAATTCTGGCAATACTAATCCAACAGCAGCAGCAGCTCCTGTTTTGGAAGGAATAATAGATTCTGATGCAGCGCGGGCTCGACGCAAATCAGGATGATGGGTGTCAACCAGTGATTGATCGTTGGTAAAAGCATGAACCGTGTTCATTAGTCCTGATACGATACCTAATTTCTGATGTAAAGGTTGTACCAAAGGAGCTAAGCAATTGGTTGTGCAAGATGCATTGGAAACAACTGTATCTGTTGCTTTCAGAATCTGATGATTGACACCATAAACGATAGTAGCGTCAGCACCTTCGGCAGGAGCAGAAATTAATACTTTGCGAGCACCGGCTGTTAAGTGAGCTTCAGCGGCTTGTCTTTTAGTAAATAAGCCTGTGCATTCATAAACCACATCAATGTTTAAAGATTTCCAAGGTAAATTAGCTGGATTTCTTTCGGATGTAATGAGAATAGGATCGCCGTTAATAACGAGATATTCTCCTTCTATGCGGACATCCGCATTAAAACGACCATGGGTTGTATCATATTTGGTTAAATGAGCATTAACGGAGATGTCTCCAAGGTCATTAATCGCTGCAATACGCACAGATGAATTAAGACCATTTTCATAAATGGCACGCACAATATTACGACCGATGCGACCGTACCCATTAATGGCTATAGTAATTGGGGCTATAGTGATAGACATGTTTCTTTCTCCACAGATATAAGTTTTAAAGCATTTTTATAAGCGGTTTCAGCATTGAGTTTTAAGTCATGAAAAATATCAGAACTAGGCGCTGATAAACCAAAACGATCAATTCCCATGATTTTACCTGAAAGGCCTACATATTGGTACCAAAAATCTGAAACAGCTGCTTCAATAGCAATACGTGCGTTGACTTGAGGTGGTAATACATGGTGTTGATACGACAGAGGTTGTTGTTTGAAAATTTCGCAACAGGGCATTGAAACAACGCGTACGTTGTAATTGTCTTTGGCTAAAAGATGTGCAGCTTCAAGTGCTATATTGACTTCAGAGCCTGTGGCAATATAAATCAGCTCAGGAGAGTTTCCTGGATTGCTTTCAAAAAGAATATAACCACCGCGACGAATTTCTTCAATACCATTTGTGTCACGTTCAGTACAATAATTTAAATTTTGGCGTGAAAGTAAAAGAGCCGAAGGGCCGTCTTTTCGTTCGATTGCTATTTGCCAAGCAATCGCCGTTTCAAGGGTGTCAGCAGGGCGCCAAACATTCATGTGTGGTGTCATCCGCAACATGGCAGTGTGTTCAATAGGCTGATGCGTAGGACCATCTTCGCCGAGACCAATAGAATCATGTGAATAAACGTAAATTACACGTTGTTTCATGAGAGCACTTAAACGTACAGCATTACGTGCATAATCGGTAAAGACTAAAAAGGTGCCTCCATAAGGAATAAACCCGCCATGCAGTGCAACTCCTGTCATAATAGCAGACATGCCAAATTCCCGAACCCCATAATGTAAATAATTACCTTTAAAATTATCATGATTAATGGATTGACTACCGGTCCAATCGGTATTGTTGGAGCCAGTTAAATCAGCGGATCCGCCTAATAATTCAGGTAAAAAAGGAGCATAAGCATTGAGTGCTTCTTGAGAGGCTTTGCGCGTTGCAATACTGGCTTTTTTTTCAATGACTTGGTTTAAAAAATCTTGTACCGTAGATGACCAATTTTTAGGTAAATCACCTTGAATACGGCGATGTAATGTTTGAGCTAGCTCAGGATAATGTGTACTGTATTGATTCAGCAATGTTTGCCATTCTGCTTCATGTTGCTGGCCTTTTTTACGCGCGTCCCACTGAGCATAAATTGCTTCAGGAATTTCAAAAGGAGCATAAGACCAATTAAGAGCATTGCGGGCTGCTTCAATTTCTCTTTCACCCAAAGGCGAACCATGACAATGTTCGGTGCCGGCCAAATTCGGAGCGCCATAGCCGATAGTGGTTTTGCAGCAAATTAAAGTTGGCTTATCTTGTTGGCTTTGGGCTTCGATAATGGCATTTTTTATACTGTCTGCATCGTGGCCATCAACATCAGAAATGACATGCCAATGATAAGCACGAAAGCGTTCAGGAACATTTTCATTGAACCAAGTGTTTACATGGCCATCAATAGAAATACCATTATCATCGTAAAAGGCAATCAGTTTTCCTAGTCCCAATGTTCCAGCAAAAGAGCATGCTTCATGCGAAATACCTTCCATGAGGCAGCCATCGCCAAGAAAAACATATGTGTGATGATTAATAAGCTCATATCCAGGCTGATTAAATTGCTTAGCGAGTAATTTTTCAGCTAATGCCATGCCGACGCCATTGGCAAGGCCTTGTCCAAGTGGACCTGTGGTTGTTTCAATACCCGGTGTTTCTCCATGCTCTGGATGTCCAGGGGTTTTGGAATGAAGTTGCCTGAAAGCTTTTAAATCTTCTATGCTTAAATCATAACCAGTCAGATGCAATAAAGCATATTGCAACATGGAGCCATGACCATTGGATAAAATAAATCGATCACGATTGAACCACTGAGGGTTAGTGGGATTATGATGCAAAAAATCGTTCCAAAGTACTTCGGCAATATCTGCCATTCCCATCGGCATGCCAGGATGACCTGAACGTGCTTTTTGTACTGCGTCCATAGCAAGTGCGCGAATGGCATTGGCTAATTCTCGTCGTGAAGGCATAAAGAAAAACCTCTAAAATTAATGAAAATTAAAGCTAAATACTATATCATAAATGTTCTTTTGAAATATACTGAATTAAAGGTGAAGTTATAATGACAAAAATGAGTCGAAAAATTATTGGCTTGGGTATTGGCGTAGGATTAAGTGTTTTATTTATGACAGGATGCGGCCCAACGAAAACGAGTGAAAGCACAGGACAGTATATTGATAATTCGGCTATTTCTACTAAAGTAAAAACAGACTTGATTACTGGATTAGGATCTCAGGGTTTTTCTGTGCATGTAAAATCTTTTAAAGGCGATGTTCAGTTAAGTGGTTTTGTAAACTCTGAAGTGATTAAGCAAAAAGCAGGAGAAATTGCTGCGAATGTAGCTGGTGTTACAAGCGTAGCTAATAATTTGATTGTTAAATAGTTAAATAGGTGATTTTACAGGTTTGTATTCCCAATACCCCTTTTGAGTATTTGGATTATAAATGGGAAGGAGAGAAATCTCCTTCCAGCCCTCCAGCCATCGGTACTCGTGTTCGAGTACCTTTTCGAAAACAAGAAGTTATTGGCATTGTTGTAGGCATTAATCAAAACTCGGATTGTCCACCTGAAAAACTTCGTATGGTAAGCGGTATTCAAGATGACGAGTCCATTATTTCTGAAACGCAAATGCTCCTTTATCGCTGGATAAGTCGTTATTACCATGCATCGCTCAGTGAGGTGTTAGCATTAGCTTTGCCTGCGAAATTTCGTGCAGGCGCTCTTTTGGATAAGATGCCTTCCGGTAATGAAAAAAAAACAAAACATGACTATCCCAAACAACTTAATACAGAACAACAAACAGCCCTAGACAGCATTTTAAATTATTCTGAATATCATACATTTTTATTACAAGGGGTTACTGGAAGTGGTAAAACAGAAGTGTATCTTCAAGCGGCCCAAGCTATTTTAGAACAAGGGAAACAAGTGCTCATTCTTGTGCCTGAAATTGGATTAACTCCACAATTATTGACGCGTTTTCAACAACGATTTTCTTCTGATGACTATCCTATTGTTTTGTTGCATTCAGCCTTAAATGACACCGAGCGTTGGCGGGCATGGAGCGCAGCGCATAGGGGATATGCGCGTATTATCATTGGAACTCGTTCAGCTATTTTTACTCCCTTGCCTTTTTTAGGCTTAATTATTGTTGATGAAGAGCATGACGCTTCTTTTAAACAGCAAGATAGTTTACGCTATTCTGCGCGTGACATGGCTGTCATGCGT
>JAJZTL010000164.1 GCA_021848965.1 Pseudomonadota bacterium | reverse complement strand
TAAAAAAGACAATCTAATCAACTAATAATAGGTGACTAATAGAACTTTTGACTAACCAGCAGAAAGGGAAAATTTAGGGGGTAATTTTGCTTCTGAAAAAACGCAATTTTAATTGTCGCTACACACAAAGTGTCCTCCAGGCAGTTGAACATGTTCATAGGGGCCTAAAGTATATTTTTTCCAGCCATAAAATAGTTCTTCCTTGGGACTATCTTCTGCAAAACCTAGAGTTGTCAAACCACAATTAAGTGGTTTCTCATTATAGAAAGTGAGTAACTCAGGGTATTGTTCATATAGTTTAAAATCCTGTCTAATTATTGGTATAAATATACTCATAAGCTCAGGATTGCTTAAAATTTCTTTTGGAATACCTTGATAACGCTTGATCAGTGTTGCAAGGAATTCTTCATCATCAAGATCTGCTATTTTAAGTTGGTGTTCCACTGAGGGAGGTATTCTCGCCGAAATAAAAACATGTTTGGGTCCTATCTGGTTCCTTTTTTTTAATTCCAGCGCGGTAAAATAAGCAGTTAAACCACCAAAACTGTGTCCAAAAAATACTAAAGGAGTATTGGATATTTTTGCGATCAATGTCGAGATATTGACTATCAACTCATGATAATCAGTTAAACACGGCTGACTAAAAAATCGTTCTCGTCCTGGTAAGTTGAATGCATATAAATCGATTTCCTCTGACAAATCAGCACGCCATCTGGCGTAATTCACTGTCCCACCACCAGCAAATGGGAAGCAAATTAAGGACATCTTGGGAGTTTGTACCCCTGAAGGATATTTTATTAACCAATTTTTTATTTGATTATCCAAAATAAGCTCTTGTATATTTAATTTTGTGCCATTAAACGAGTAAGGACAGTTCCTGGCCCTATTTCTACAAACTGTGTTTCACCCGTATTTTTTAAATAACTTATTATTTCTACCCAGCGTACGGAGCTAGTGATTTGTTTTACTAAATTTTCTTTAACGTTTTTATCAGTGTAGGGTTGTGCTGTCACATTTGAAATAACTTGAATATGAAGTGACGAGAATAGAAATGGGGCTATAAATTGCTCAAACTCATTTGCTGCTGGCTGCATGTATCTTGAATGAAATGCCCCACTGACTTTAAGTGGGATACACATCATTGCTTCTTTTGATAATACCTCATTTGCCTTACCAATATCAGCAGTAGAACCAGAAAGAACTATTTGCTTGCTCGAATTATAATTGGCAAAATCGATTGAATTTAATTCATTCAACTGAAGTAAGGATTTAATTTGGTCAGTGGTTAAACCCACTACTGCCAACATCCCACCACCGCTTGCCTTTGCCATGAGCTCACCACGTTTTTTAACAAGCTTTAAACCTGTAGCAAAATCAAAAGCACCTGCTGCAAATAACGCAGCATATTCACCTAAGCTATGCCCGATACAATAATTTGGTTTAACGCCATCACGATACTTAACTAAAAACGATAATGTTTCAACAACATACAATGCAGGTTGAGTATATTCAGTATTTCCTAATTGCTGTTTGGGATCGGTAACGCACAATTCTTCAATAGAATACCCCAAGATCTCATTAGCCAATTTCACTTGCTCTGGAAATTGATTGAATAATTCCGCGCCCATTCCTTTGAGCTGAGATCCTTGTCCTGGAAACATATAAGTAGCCATAAACTCTCCGTAGTTTAAATCATCAAAAAGCTTTCTGGTTTTAAGTATAGTATGAAATTGGGTATGAAACCTAAGGGAGTATTGACACGTTGTACATGGGAGTGTGTTTTTATTTGTAGTGTAAGATCACTAATTGAAATATGTTCAAACGGGAAAACTACCTCTTAGCATCTTTAACCCAAAGACGCCAAGAACTAAATTCGGTACCGATTTAAAAAGAAAACCCCATCTGCTGATGATCTGGCGGTTGGTTTCTTTTTGTGTAGACAGGGGATTGGTTTTGATTCCTGCGGTTTTTAGTGTTTTGAATTATGTTGGATTCAAGAACTTTTTCAGTATTCTCTGCATGTACTAAAAAGGGCAGCAGATGCAACAGAAGGTGATTGTCGCAATCAAAGGTTTTAAGATGATAGCCACGTTGATGGCGTACCTTGGCTTGCTGACAAAAAGAATCGAATGCTTCGTTAAAATTGGCGAAGGCCAGTGTTCTGCTTTGTCCCAATTTTGATTTGATGCGTCCATTGATTAAGGTAATGACCCAGTCTTCAAGTAAATCTTTACTTAGCCGAATGACATAATAGCGCGTGTCTTTTTCAAAACGGGCAGAGTGATAAAGTTCCTTTCTTTGAAAATCCAGATGATAAACCCAGGGCAGGGCAGTGAACCATGTGGTCATGACCAAGACTTACCTGTAGCGGGCTCAGTCACATTCATTTCTATAAAGCCATTGCGCAAATCAGCGAGGCCTTGTTTCGGCTTTGTTTCTTAACCCCCTGCATGGTTACCTTTTGTAAAATTTAGGCGGATCTATAGCTTGCAGGCATTCCCAATGAAGTCATTTTATTGAGGACACCACAACCGATCATAACCTCTTGCTTTT
>JAJZTL010000060.1 GCA_021848965.1 Pseudomonadota bacterium | reverse complement strand
AAAACCTTCCTAACATGCGAACAAACGATAGATTGCTTTTCTACAGATAATGAGCGAACTTGGCTTCTCCCTCAGGGAGAAGCTGCCCGACAGGGCTGATGAGGGTGAAAACAAGCAACGCATAGAATATAGAATTCGTTACTTGCGTTAAGGGCCTTTATCTCTTATTATTCTGTCTTTAGTCCGACAATGGGGATACTCGATGAAACAACACAAACAACCTTTGTGGCTTAATCAATATGCTAAAGAACTGCGAAAAAATAGAACGGAAGCTGAACATTGCCTTTGGCATCATTTACGTGCCAAACATCTCAATAACATGAAGTTTAGACGCCAAGTACCTATAGCCGTCATTCCGCAATAACTTTTTTAATTAAAAAAATTGAACAATTTTTATGCGATTTTTAAATTTCTTTGCTGGATATGAAAAATTTTGTTAAAATCAAAAGGAGTTTGTTGTGATTAAAGGCAGAATAGCTTCCAAAAGTTCACTGCAACTTATCAGAAAAATTGAAATGTAGGTTAATTATCAATTTTAATGCGGAATGTCGGCTATAGGGCATTATATTGCTGATTTTCCTTGTTATTCAGCGCGATTGATTATTGAGTTAGATGGAAGTCAACATCGAAAACCAGCCCATATAGAATATGATGACAAAAGAACCCATTATTTTGAGCAATTAGGCTTTCGTGTCTTGAGGATCAGTAATGAAGAAATTTTTACCCATCTCTCCGGCGTATTGGATAGCATTATAAATAGGAGCAGATGTAATCAATAGCATTCACCCTCATCAGCCCTGTCGGGCAGCTTCTCCCTGAGGGAGAAGCCAAGTTCGCTCATTCTCTGTAGAAAAGCAATCTATCGTTTGTTCGCATGTTAGGAGGTTTTTTTTACCGCACTCCAAAATAGCCTAAAACTCAATAGCACTTAGTCAGCTTTTGAACAAGCTCTACAAACACTTTTCCACGATGTCCATAGTTATCAAACATATCCCAACTCGCACAAGCGGGAGAGAGTAGAATAATATCTTGCGGATGCGCTTCTTGTTGTGCTTGATGAATCACTTCTTCAAAGGTTTTCACACGAATAATAGGGGCAGTTTCTTTCAGCATTTCTTGGATTTGATCAGCATCTTGTCCATACAAAATAATTGTACGCACATGTTGCTGTATAGGCTCACGCAATTCAGAAAAATCAGCCCCTTTTGCTTGACCACCCAGCAATAAAATTATCTTTCCTTTATGAGCGTCTCCCAAACCTTTAATTGCTGCTAATGTTGAGCCTACATTGGTCCCCTTAGAATCGTTGTACCAAGTTACTTGATCGACTTCTCGCACCCATTGGCAACGATGTTCTAATCCAGGGAAACTTTTTAAAACATCACATAAAACCGCTTGGCTAATACCCATTAAATGTCCAATGGCTAAAGCAGCTAAAGCATTACTCCAATTATGTGTGCCTTTTATTTTTAATTCTTCTACATTAAGCCAACGCTCTTGGCCATAAGCAAGATACTTTTGCCCTTCATGTGTTTGAATCCCCCAAGGATGATTCACAGAAGGCTCTACTAAACCAAAACAGGTTAAACTAGAATGTTCTCTTTTATAAAAAGGTGAATTGAGTGGCGGCATGCTTAAAGAATCATCCGCACACATGACGGCATTATCTGCATTCTCATAAATACGGTGTTTTGCCGCAGCATAAGCTTCAAATGTCGCATAACGATCCATATGGTCAGGTGTAATATTGAGAATACAGGCAATTTTAGGGTGTAATGTATAGGTGCTTTCCAGTTGAAAGCTTGATAACTCTAATACAACCCAATCAAAATTTTCCTCGCCTTGATCTAAAACCGGAACGCCGATGTTCCCCCCCACTAATACTTTCAGTCCTGCCGCTTTGGCCATTTCTCCGACTAATGCTGTCACCGTACTTTTTCCATTGGTGCCTGTAATTGCAACAACAGGAACATCCGTTTGGCGTGCAAAAAGTTCAATATCTCCTACAACAGGAATACCTTTTTTTTGAGCCAAACGAGCAATAGGATGCGTCAGTGGAACCCCAGGGCTAATAATGACTTCTTTTATATTTTCAATCGCATGTTCATGCTCATCAAATATTTCATGGCAATGCACTGTAACATCAGGAAATTCCGTGTGAAAGGCAGAAAGTCCATTCGGTGAAATTTTATCATCAAAGACTTCACACGCTAAATGATGCCGTTTCAAATATTTCACGACAGATAAGCCTGTTTGTCCTAATCCTAATACATAGTACATTATTTATTACCTCGCTTATCCCATTTTTTTTCGATAGATACGTAATACCGATTTATCAGCTCGAAGACGACGCATTACACGTGCTAAATGCACTCTATCATGCACAGTCATTTTAAACGTTAGTGTGCTGTGACTGCCATCACACGGCTCTACATGAACATCATCGATATTTGCCTCAGCACCCGCAATTGCAGATGCTAAAATTCCCAGAACTCCTCTCTGGTTGCTCACTTCAATAACAACCTCAACAAGAAAATCCCCTGACACATGCTCATCCCAACAAAGATGAATAAACTCATTTGGTTTATGGCGAAAATCATCCACACGCGGACAAGTATCTACATGAATTTTAATTCCTTGCCCTGAAATAAGTTGACCAATAATTGGGTCGCCAGGAATTGGGTGGCAACAAAGCGCGTAGTGCACCATCATTCCCTCTGTTCCCTTAATAGCGAGAGGAATAATTTTATCTTGAGATAATTGCGTCTCATCTGCCAATGCATTCACTTGCTGATGATTGAGTAGGCGTTTGGCAATAACCAATGCAATTTGATTACCAAAGCCAATATTTTCATAGAGCATCTTGGTATTTTTATAACCTAAATCACGTAAAAGTGCTTTCATGGTATCTTGAGGGATATTTTCTAAAGATGAAGAAAGCTCCGTCAAAGCAACACCCAACAAACGTTTTCCAAAAGCAATTGATTCTTTTTCCTGCTGACTTTTCAAAAAATCCCGAATATTCGATCGCGCTTTTCCAGTAACAACAAAATTTAACCAAGCAGGATTAGGACGCGCACCCGGTGCTGTAATTATTTCAACCGTCTGGCCGTTCAGCAAAGGAGCACTTAAGGGCGCTAAGCGACGATCAATTTTTACCGCCACACAACTATTACCCACATCTGAATGAACCCGATAAGCAAAATCCACCGGTGTTGCTCCTCGCTGCATTTCTATAATGTCACCCTTAGGTGTAAAAACATATACTTCATCAGGGAACAGATCAATTTTGACATTTTCAATAAATTCTAGTGAATTGCCTGTATGCTTTTGCATCTCCATTAAGCTTTTAATCCACTCACGTGCCCGTAATTGCGCTCCGTCAACTTCTAAACCGGATGACTTATAAATCCAATGAGCAGCTACACCATTGGTTGCGACTTGCTCCATTTCTTCTGTTCGAATCTGAATTTCAATCGGCACGCCAAAAGGACCAAATAGCGTCGTATGTAATGATTGGTAACCATTAGCTTTTGGAATGCCAATATAATCTTTAAAACGTGCTGGAACTGGTTTATATGTTCGATGAACAGCTCCCAATACACGGTAGCAACTATCAACATCTTGAGTTAAAATTCGAAAGGCAAAAACATCCATAATTTCTGCAAAAGAAGATTTTTTCGTTCGCATCTTTCTATAGATGCTATATAAATGCTTCTGGCGTCCCACAACAGAAACATTAGGAATATTAAATTTCTCTAAAGAATTTAAAAGCGATCTCTCTACTTTTTGCATTAATTCACCACGATTTCCGTGAGAACGCAACACAGCGGTTGCGATAGCTTGATAGCGCATAGGATAGAGTGCTTTAAAACCTAAGTCTTCCAACTCCGTGTATAATTCACGCATCCCTAAACGATTAGCAATAGGCGCGTAAATTTCCAATGTTTCAATAGCTATGCGTCGTCTTTTGTTTGCTGGCATAACGCCGAGCGTTCGCATATTATGTAAACGATCGGCTAATTTTACAATAATGACACGAATATCGTTCACCATTGCCATCATCATTTTTCGAAAATTTTCTGCCTGGGCTTCCGCTTTTGACTCAAACTTAATTTGTGTAAGTTTGCTCACACCATCAACGAGCGCGGCAACTTCCTCACCAAATTGAGCAATTAACTCTTCTTTCGTCACAGGAGTATCTTCTAAAACATCGTGTAATAACGTTGCCATGATACTCTGAGAATCCATGCGCATATCGGCAAGGATAATGCTCGCTGCCACAGGATGACTAATGTAAGGTTCGCCAGAACGGCGTGTTTGCCCTCTGTGTGCCTCTTCAGCCACAAGGTAAGCTTGATGAATCAACTCAATTTGTTTTTTATTAAGATAACTATTTAGCTTATGAGCTAATTCATCAAAATAATTCACAAGCCTCAGCCTTCATTTAATATGTCAGCAGAAACAAAGCCTGATGCAATTTCTCGTAAAGCGATAACGGTAGGCTTATCATTTTCAGGATGCACCATGGGTTCTTGGCCTCGCACAGAAATATCTCGCGCTCTTTTTGCTGCCACCAAAACTAATTCAAATCGATTAGTCACTCTACCTAAACAATCTTCAACGGTTACACGTGCCATAAAATACCTCAATACTTTCAGTAAAATTGAAAAATTGTAGCAGATTTTCAGCCAATTGGGTAGAAAATTTGACAGTAAAAATATATACTGTAAAAGCATCTTAAGTTTAAGAGTTAAAGAGCAATGACAGCGGCAACAATGAAACATTTTGATATTCTCGAATTCGTAAACAAGGCTAAAGCAAATGGTATTACTCAAGAATTTGCTGAATATACTGGTCGACAAATTGAACAGTTAGCAGAAACTATCGAAGAACAGCGTATCGAGATAGATACATTAAAAACAAAAGAGCCTGCAACAAAGGGCGATGTGCGTGAGTCTGAACTGCGATTGCAAAAGGAAATTGCGATACTGAAAAATGATAATTTTAGATTTATCGTATATACAGGAATCGGAGTATGTCTTTATTTAACTGGCGCAGTATATACAATAATTAAAATGTTACTGCATTAATTTGGGTAAAAAATCTCACCACCGACTAACGGCTGAGCAACGCCTGTGGTCATAGGAAAAGTAATCGGTTGGTTTTTTAAACGACGAACAGCTAAGTAAGCCATTAGCTCTGCTTCCAGATATTGCACAGACCAGCCCACTTCATCTCCTCGCACAACACAAATATTCTCTCCATATTGAAAGGCTATTTCTTGCTTTAATGTTTCTAAAATAAATGGATTATGCCATCCGCCACCGACTAAAATTGCATAACGCAACGGCTTAGAAATCCAGCGAAAAGCTTTGACAATACAGTAAGCGGTAAAAGCTGCTAAAGTCGCGCAGCCATCTTCTAGAGATAATGAATTCAATGCGGGAGTCCAAGAAAAATCTCGAATATCGAGCGACTTAGGGGGAGAATTCTCATAATAATTTTTTCCCTGAATCCAACACGAATGGGCATATAAATCTTGCAATACTACTGGATGTACTTTTCCGGCTAAAGCATAACGTCCGTCTTTATCCATGGATTCTCTACCTTGCGTTTTTTCGTACACCCATCTATCTAATAAACCATTACCGGGTCCGACATCAAAGCCTAATAAATCAGATGTTCCCTCCCCCCAAATGGCCGTCATGTTAGTAATACCTCCACAATTAATGACAACCGCAGGTGCTAAATTATCGCGAATTACTAGTGCTTGATGATAAATAGGTGCTACAGGAGCTCCTTGTCCTCCCTCTTGGAGATCTTTTTGACGGATATTTCCCACAACAGGCATATTTAAAAATTGGGATAAATGTTGAGGATTGCCTAACTGAATGGATAGTTTTTGAGCCGGCAGATGATAAACTGTTTGTCCATGGTAACCAATAATTTCTCTGTTTTTCTGTTCAATTTTGTATTTATCACATAATCCCAATACAGCTCTTGCATGTAACACATCTACTTTTTGATTGATTTCTTTGATTAAAAATGAAGATGAAAACTCTGGATTTTTAACAAGTTCATTCATAGACTGTTCTAACAATTTCATTTCAGTATAGTAGCTTTTGTCATACGATACAGAAAAATTTCCCAGAGAGCGAACGAGAAACATTCCATCGGTTTCAATCCAAGCGACGTCAATGCCGTCCATGGATGTGCCACTCATTAAACCTATTGCCTTAAATAGTTGATGATTTTTCATAGAATGATATGATAGCGCACTTGTTATTATATTTATATATGGAGAAAGCACATGCTGCTAATAGAAGGTTCAAAAGTGCCTGCTTTTGAAATAAAAACGAGTACTGGAAAAGTAGTTCAAACACATACATTTAATGAACAATCTGAACCCATCGTTCTCTACTTTTATCCGCGTGATAATACTCCAGGATGCACTCAAGAAGGCTGTGATTTTAGAGATAATCACTCTGAATTTGAAAAACTAGGCATCGATATTTATGGTATTTCGCGTGACAATGCTTCTTCTCATGAAAGATTTAAACAAAAATATCAATTTTCTTTTGAATTAATTCCTGATCCGGATGAACACTTATGCCAACTCTTTGGCGTTATGGTAGATAAAAATATGTATGGGAAAAAAGTTCGCGGCATTGAACGCAGCACTTTTTTAATTGACAGCCAAGGGATCATCCAGAAAATTTGGCGTAAAGTACGTATAGAGGGGCATGTTAATGAAGTATTAACCGCTGTTCGAGCATTAAAAGCATGAAAAATAATAAAGACTTACGCAATATTTGCGGACAACTATTGATTATAGGATTCGATGGCACAGAAATTATCTCCAATCATCCTATTCAAGAAGCTATTGTTAAACATAATCTCGGTGGTGTAATACTTTTTGATAAAAACCTAAAAAAGCCAGATCAAGGTAAAAATATCCAAAGTCCTGAACAAGTTAAAAGACTGACGACTGATTTACAAGCATTAACCCCTTTCCCTTTATTTATTGCAGTAGATTATGAAGGTGGTCGTGTTAACCGTTTAAAGCCAGAATATGGTTTTCCCGAGACAATAACTCCAAAGGCTTTTGCTGCATTACCTGAAAAAGAGGCAAAAATTGAAGCACAAAAAATGGCCCAAACGCTGAAAAAATCGGGGTTTAATCTCAATTTTTCCCCTTTAATTGACGTGGCTATTTATGCTGAGAATCCTATTATTGCTCAGCTAGATCGCAGTTTTTCTGCTGATCCAAATGTTGTAGCACAATATGCATTGATTGTAGCTCAAGCATTACGCAATGAAAAAATCACCTTTTGTTATAAGCATTTTCCTGGGCATGGCAGTTCTCGCGGCGATTCTCATATTGGTATTGTCGATGTCTCTGATACATGGCAGCACGAAGAGCTCATTCCCTATGAACGTTTACTTAAAGATCCTTTAGGATGTGACATGATTATGTCCGCTCATATTATTAATCGACAATTGGATCCGACAGGACTTCCTGCGAGCCTTTCTTATGCTCATTTGACCACTTTGTTGCGACAAAAATATCAATATCAAGGCTTAATTATTGCCGATGATTTACAAATGAATGCAATTACAGATGCCTTTGGATTGGAAGAGTCCATTATTATGGCTCTTAATGCCGGTAATGATTTGCTTATTGTTGGCAATCAGTGCGGCAATAAAGATTATTCTACCGAAGAAATTGTCGAGCTCATCGTCAAAAATGTGTCGGATGGTAAGATTGCTTTACATCGTATTCAAGAGTCTTTTGAGCGAATTCAACATGCCAAAGAAAAATACTGATAGTCAAAAAAGCACTTCCCTATTCAAGTCACTTTCCACTGTCTCTTCAATGACATTTGTATCACGCATCTTAGGATTTTTGCGTGATACCATTGCTGCGCAAATTTTTGGTGCCGGTGCTGCTGTGGATGCGTTTTATATTGCCTTTAAAATTCCGAATTTTATGCGCAATTTATTCGCAGAAGGCGCTTTTTCTCAAGCTTTTGTTCCCACTTTATCCAGTTATCGAAAAAAATGTACTCCTGAAGAAGTTAAGTTATTTATTGGACGTATGCAAGGCACACTGGGACTCGCCTTACTCATTGTTATGCTTATTTTTATGTTTGGCTCTAAGGGATTAATTAGTGTTTTCGCACCAGGACTCGATCCTTTTCGCTTCGAAACAGCCAGTCAAATGCTCAAAATTACAGCGCCTTACTTAATGTTAATTTCATTGGCTGCCTTTGTTGGAGCGATTTTAAATAGCTATGGAAAATTCGCTTTACCCGCTTTTACACCGGCTTTATTAAATATTTGCTTAATTACCACTTCTTTTGGCATTACACAGTTTTTCGCTATTCCTGTTGAGGCACAAGCCTGGGGAGTTCTATTAGCAGGTTTTGTCCAATTATTTTTCCTGCTCCCCGCTTTATATCGCTTAGGCTTTCTCACTCGTCCTGAACTTAACTGGAAAGATTCTGGCGTGCGCAATGTCCTAAAACTCATGATTCCAGCCCTCTTTGGTGCATCTATCAATCAAATTAGCATCTTACTGAACACTATCTTAGCCTCTTTTTTAGTAGTAGGAAGCGTCAGCTGGCTTTATTATTCTGAACGACTCGCTTATTTTCCTCTGGGCGTCTTCGGAGTTGCATTATCGACTGTCATTCTTCCCGCGCTTTCTCGTCACCATGCCAGTGAATCGAAAGAAAAATTTTCACATACCCTCGATTGGGGCATTCGTTGCAACTTACTGATTGGAATTCCGGCAACACTCACCATGATATTGCTTTCAGGTCCTTTAATTATTAGCTTATTTCAATATGGCAAATTCACATTGCACGATGTGACGATGACACAACAGAGTGTAATTACTTATGCGATTGGTTTGCAAGCCTTCATGTTAGTTAAATTATTATCTTCGGCTTTTTATTCACGACAAAATATTAAAACTCCCGTCAAAATTTCTCTTATTACCTTAGGCTGCAATATGTTATTAAGTCTATGGCTCATTTTTCCTCTCGCTCATGCCGGACTCGCTTTAGCGACATCTTTGTCTTCATGGCTCAATGTGACAATTTTACTCATTCAACTCCACCGAGCAAAAATTTATCATTTTCAAAAGGGATGGGGAAAATTTTTCTTACAACTTTTATGGGCTAATGGCCTGTTATCGCTATTTTTATACTTCTGTGCGCCAAGTACTCTTCAGTGGCAACATTGGCATTGGCTTTCACGCTTTGGACATTTAGCTCTGCTGGGATTTACAGCTATAGGATTATATCTAATGGCTTTACGAATAAGCGGCATGCGACTCAGTGATTTAAAAGCTGCTTCAGATTAAACAGCATAGCGCCTCTAAACATGTTGCGACGTGAAGAAATTTTCCACTACATCGGCATTTTTCTGATCTTCTTTAAATCGATTAAAGTTATCAATTGATCGAGTGCTCGCCTTTTCCGATCCATCACGTTGCAACTGCAATGCTTTTTGAATTCTAGTTTCAAGCCCTGGCTGAATTGCGCCACCTTTTAACTCTTTAATTAATGTTTCAATATCTCCTGCTTTTTTTGTTTGATTTTGTTTTAATTGTTCTTTTTGGGTTTCACTTTTCATAAAATTTAACCAAAAATTTTGTTGAGAACTATTATCTTTTATTCGATCTGCTTCACCTTGGAGAAACCGTATAAGAAGACCGGCAGATGGATGTAGGGATTGCGGTGGCTTCTTCACAATTGATGATGCTCGCTGCAAAGGAGTCTCTTCAAATTTATAAATATTCGTAATACATCCATCTGACGTCGCGACAGAATCTGTCGATGAAGATTTACGTAAATTTTTAGTTGAAACTATAGAATCCTCATCAAAACTCTCATCATCACTGTCACGAAATTCCTCATCTGTTTCTCCTGAAGAATATGTACTCGTTGATATCGTCCTACCGTGATTTTCAACTGCAACGGATTGTTGTTCTTCTTCCATCATATGCCGCTGTTCTCTTGAAACTTGTAATGCATCCATCTGTTCCGATAACCTACGCAAATTTTGTTTAGCAAATATTAACTGTTGTTGTAGTGCATTTAGCTGCTCTGTCGCTTTTTGCAAGTTTGGTGCAATATTTTCTTTTTCTTCTAAACAAGACTGCTTTTCAAAATTAAAATGTTGTATCCGATCATTTTCTATTTTTTGATTTTCTTTAATTTCAGCAATTTTTTCTAATAACGCTTCTTGAAGTTTATTATTTTCCTCCAATGCAGCTTTTATTTCTTCCTTTTGCGGTGCAATAGCTTCCTCTATGTCTTTACCCGATGTTACTGTCGCTATGTGTTCCATTTTTTTTAGTAACATTTCAGCTTGTTCTTGTACTTGCTGCAGATTTTTTATTGCTATTTGTAATTGAGTATCTAATTTTTCTAAATTATCTTTATGAATTTGAATTTTTGTTTCACTCGCGCTTACTTTTTCATCAAGCTCACTATCTTCATGCTGTAACGCACTGATTTTTGGTCCAATATTCTCAATACTGTTTTGAATTTTTTTATACTTTTCATCTTCTTGCAACCATTGGCTTTGCAGAACTGTTTGTTTCTCCAATAACTCTTCCATGGATACACTATCACTTGCAGCAATGGATAAACGTTCATCACTATGAGTATTCAAAGCACTGACATTCGATAATGCAGTATCCACAGTTGAATTCACAGTTGTTGTTGCTTGGGTATGAATAATATCGCTTGAGACACTTGATGGAGAAGATTCAATTTCGCGTTCTTCAACAGATGCGTTTTGCTCATCTTCTTGTTCTTGCCGACGTTGTTGCTCCTCACGTGCAGCCTTGAGTAGAAAGTCCACTTTCATTATTTGACCCTCTATATCGTTTGCATTACACGTCACCTTTAAATCTTCAAATAACTCATCAAGGTCAACTTTTTTAAAGTTAACCATATACGTATTAACAACCCAATATGCCGCGCCAGAAACCAATCCGCCTTTTACTGAATTATACTTCTCTTCTATTGCTGGCATCTGAAGGACAATATAGTCTTGCGTATTCTCTAATATATTTTTATGCAGATCTAGCAAAAAAATATCCTCATTGCTCATATCTTTTATATCCTTCTGAGTCAATGTTTCTCCTTTTTTCATCAGCTCTTTTAACATGGCAAGCATTATCAGTGTTTCTTCTGCCACAGCTGTATTATTTTTAGCTTCATTCAATTCGAAAATTTTTTTCAATGATACTAAAACTTTCTCACACTGTTTTAAATATCGTGCTGCTGGAGAGTTTGGTTGCTCTTTCTTCAAGGCAATTATGGCAGGATTTTTCATGGCTTTATTTACATCTGTCTGTAGCTGTTCAAATAAAGCTCGCACTAGTCCTAACACATCTATATTATCTTCCTTTTCCTTTTCCTTTCCTTTACCGCTAAACCAACCCATCATGATTTATTCTCTAAGTACACAATAATAAATATTCATTTGCTTAAATTATAACAAAAAAACATTGATATTTAAGAAGTTCTTTAATAAAAATTCGTGCGTTAAACCTTGATCTTTTGAGTCTAAATCCACATAATAATTGGTTGTTTTTGGATAAAAAGTGGACAAGCGGATGCAATTACTAAAGAATTCAATATTTCGAATAAGCAGAATAATCTTAATAGGTGTTCTATTGCTCGTAGGATCTTACGCCGCTGCCAACACAGCCACCCAAGTATTTCAATTATCTAATGCCATACTTACTAGTCAAGATTTACAACTCAATTGGACTATTGCCGACGGTGCTTATTTATATCAAAAATTTATTAAAATCACTCCTATTGAACCAGAAAAAATTCATATAGCCTCTCCTCTGTTTCCCGAAGGCGAAACAAAGAACTCGAAGCTTTTTGGGAAAGTCACTATCTTTCGTAATACTCTGAGCATACATGTTCCTATTGAAAACCCTGATCATGCGACTTCTACGCAATTACTTCTTTCTTATCGAGGTTGCTCAGAACAAGGGCAATGTTTTCCTCCTATCACTCAAATACTCAACCTTGATTTTTCTAGTCAACTTGTCACTTTAGATAATTCACAAGAGAAATCTAATAATATTCCTTTTCCACAGAATGAAACACAGGAAATTGAACAAAAACTTGAAACACACTCTTACTTTTTTGTGATAGGCGGCTTTTTTATTCTTGGACTTTTTCTGTCTGTTACACCTTGTGTTCTTCCTATGCTCCCTATTTTATCGAGTATTATTTTGCATGGATATGAGCAAAATAAGCGCTCAAAAACGAGAGCATTTAACTTATCACTCACTTATGTATTGGGTATGGCTATTGCTTATGCAGCTTTGGGATTTATGACCAGTCTCATAGGAAATCATCTGCAAGCTTATCTTCAAAATACACTTGTTACGTTGATTTTTAGCTGTTTTTTTGTTTTCTTAGCTTTATCCTTACTCGGTTTTTTTGATATCACATGGAACTCAAGCAATAAAATTGCACGCTTGAATCAAAAACTGGCTCAAGCCGCATGTAAAAACTACCTTACAGTTACTTTCATGGGTTTTTTATCAGCGTTGATTGTGTCTCCTTGTGTCACTCCTCCTCTCGTGGCTGCATTATCTTATATAGCAACAAAAAACGATCTTGTCTTAGGAACACTCGCTTTATTTTGTATGGGTTTAGGTTTGGGTTTTCCTTTGCTCGTTATTGGAATACTGGGCAAAACTATTCTTCCTAAAGTGGGTGCTTGGATGGAAAGCATTAAGTCCATCATGGGTATTCTGTTATTAGGCATAGCTGTTCTATTATGGTCCCGATTGATACCTCATTATACCGGAGCTCTATTTGGCCTTTTTCTTATTACTGCCTCTATTCTATTGCTTTATCGGATTCATCTTAATAAACCGCAATGGCGTATTATTTTACAAATATTATGTTTTATAGCTATTCTCTATGGAGGTTTTACTGTCATTGACAATATGACTCATTCTTCACAAAAAGAAAATTTTGTTGTTACTAAAAATAAAACTCAATTAGCACATTTGCTTAATCTCGCTAAAACCGAACACAAACCGGTGATTCTTGATTTTTATGCCGACTGGTGCCCTGACTGCCAATTAATGGAAGCGCATGTTTTTAATCAGCCAGAAGTACTTACGCTCTTAAGAAATTTCGTTTGGATCAAAGTTGATATGACTCAAGACACTCCTGGTATTTGGGCATTACAGAAAAAATATAACATTTCTGGCCCGCCTACTTTTCTTTTTTATGCAGCCAATGGCACTCATCTAAAACAATTTGATTTCGTAGGCTCTAAATCAAAAAAAGATATAATAAAACTTTTAGAGCAAATACAAAGTATAAACTCAAGTTCGAAAGATCTAGATTGAATTGAAAAATTACATTACAATGGAAAGACCATGAAAAAAGACGCCAAAATTTTTGTTGCGGGCCATCGTGGCCTGGCTGGTTCTGCAATTACTCGAGCACTCAGAAATGCAGGTTACCATAATCTTCTATTAGTATCTCGAGAAAAGTTAGATTTATTAGATCACACAGCTGTTCAAGATTTTTTTGAAGCCGAACGTCCTGAACATGTGTTTCTTGCTGCAGCAAAAGTAGGAGGAATTCAAGCTAATAATACTTATCGCGCTGAATTCATCTATAATAATTTACAAATTCAATCAAATATCATTCATGCCTCTTGGAAAAATAACGTTAAGCGTCTTTTATTTTTAGGCAGTTCGTGTATTTATCCACGCGATTGTTTGCAACCAATGAAGGAAGATTATTTACTCAGTGGCCCACTAGAACCGACTAATGAACCTTATGCTATTGCAAAAATAGCCGGGATTAAAATGTGTGAAGCATACAATGACCAATACGGTACAAAATTTTTTTCTGTTATGCCCACCAATCTTTATGGCCCGCATGATAATTTCAATTTGGAAACCTCTCATGTATTACCGGCTTTGTTACGCAAGTGCCATGAAGCCAAAATGCAAAATGCTAAGCAATGGACAATATGGGGAACGGGTAGGCCTAAGCGCGAATTTTTATATGTAGATGATTTAGCTTCTAGATCGG
>JAJZTL010000059.1 GCA_021848965.1 Pseudomonadota bacterium | reverse complement strand
TGAAATTGTAGGAAAAACGGATTTTGATTTACCCTGGGGTGAAAATAAAGCTGAACTGTTCCAGAGAAACGACAAACACATTATGGAAGCGGGCGAAACGGAGATTATTGAAGAAAAAGCGCAAGTGGATGGCAAAGATGCGATTGTGCTTAGCCACAAATCCCCCATGCGCAACAAGCAGGGCGAAATTACGGGACTATTAGGTATTTCAATTGATATCAGCGACAGGAAAAAAATAGAAACCGAATTACATCGAGCCAAAGAGCTGGCCGAAGCGGCCAGTCAAGCCAAAACCGAATTTCTTGAAAACATGCGCCATGACATTCGCACCCCACTCACAGGAATCGTCGGATTTTCAGACATTATTAAATCAGAAGCAGATAACCCAAACATTAAAGAGTATGCCGATAATCTCATTGCATCAAGCCATGCCTTACTTGATTTAATGGACGAGGTGCTGGAAGCCATTCGAGTTAGCTCAGGTGAAATACCAAAATTGAAGAAAAAATTTATTTTGAATCACATTGTGCAGCATGCAATGGATTTAAATAAAGCCAAAGCCGCGTCCAAACGCTTGGATTTTTCCATGGAATTTGATAAAGATATTCCTCAATATCTCATTGGCGATAGTGTTCGCATTCACCGCATTGTTCTTGAGTTACTCGCCAACGCGCTTAACTTTACCGATTCTGGTTCTGTTAAACTCACCGTAACACTCGCAAGCCGTCAGAATAGGGAAATCATTATTAAATTAATGGTTCAAGACAGTGGCATGGGAATTCCTAAGGACAAGCAGCAGGAAATTTTCCTGCATTTCAAACGATTAACACCCTCTTATAAAGGAATTTATAAAGGTGCAGGACTTGGGCTTTCTGTCATTAAACAATTTATTGACGACCTGGATGGGGAAATTTACGTAGACAGTGCATTGCAGCAAGGAAGTACATTTACCTGCGTTATTCCTTTGAAAATATCACTTATTGAAGATAACACTGGGCTTGTTGAGGATTTTGAAGACAACATTGCCCTGCCCTCTTCCCAAATAATGACGCCCATTATAAAAGCCACCACCAAAGCACCTGACACGAAAAACCTAAAGCATCAAATATTGGTTGTTGAGGACAACACCATCGCGCAAACGGTTGCCAAATCCATACTGACTCAATCAGGCTGTCATGTGGATGTAGCCGCTAATGGGCAAGAAGCATTGAACCTTTGGAAGCAAAATGAGTACGATCTGATCTTTATGGATATTGGACTTCCCGACATGGATGGTTATCAAGTGACTCACCACATTCGAGTGCAGGAAGTTGCTAAAAATAGACATACGCCCATTATTGCCCTCACCGCTCATGTGGGTGAGGAAAACAAACAACGATGCATTGAATCAGGCATGAATGCTGTCTTAAGCAAACCTTTATCAAAAAAGAGTTGCGATGAAATATTAGGCTCCTTTATTTCTCAAAAGCCACGGGTCGAATCTTCTTCAAGTTCCCGTTCTTCTGATTTACCGGAAACAGAAGCCGAATTATTTGATTTATTATCCTTTCCAATCCTGGATGTGGAAGAAGGCATTAAGACAACAGGAACTGAAAATATGCTTGGGGAGATGCTGCAATTCATGCTTGATTCTTTACCTGATGATATGACTCAACTTAAAGAGACACATGATGCACTGGACTGGGAAAAAACACAGCAACTCGCCCATAAAATCAAAGGTGGTGTAGTCTATGTCGGTGCTGTTCGGATGAAGATGGCCTGTCAATACCTGGAGCGGTATTGGAAAACAGGACAACGCACGTTACTTGAGTCGCTTTATCAGCAACTGCTGCAAGTAACGCATGAAAGCGTTGTTGAAATTGAGCAATGGATTAAAAACAGAATGCCCTCGTAATATCTTTTACAGGGCGATGCAATTGACTCCAATAACCCCAATATGTAGTTGCTTGATTGCTTTAAAACCCACCATATTTAGTGTTTAGTGGAGTCAACTGCATAGCCCTGATCTTTTATTGCGTTTCAACAAGCTGACTATTCGCCATGACATGAGAAAGTAGTTCCTGATCTACTTGTGCAGGATATTTTTTAAATCGCAACGCCACAGGTCTTAGAAAATGCGGGTAATGCGGTTGGATTAAATAATGCCAGGTTGCCGCCATCGCCTTATTTCGACCACTGGGATACACCTCAAAATCATAGGCTTTTTCTGTCCATAAACACATCACAGCACATTCCTCAATCAAATAATCCAGACATAGCCTGAACGCTCGTTCATGATCGATGTCTTCTTGATTAAACCGACTTAGAAAACGCGTTAAAAAATCATCAATATTGGCATGGATGGCTTGTTGGAACAATTTATTGGAATCATATTCCTTTTGTACACGCACATGGCTATTGATGTAATTAGGACTGTTGTACCACTCATCCCAGCGCATAATATCAAAGGGGATGGTTAATTGGCTGTATGCCATCTCGTTTCGTTTTAACCACGCATCCCCTTCTCTAACCGCCAATTGATACAATTCATCGGGAGTCGCATGATTCATAATGCCGAGGGTATGGCGCTGTACACTATCATCCACAAGAATAGTGCATTGCTTAAAAGAGTGGTTGATGAGTTTAATGACAGCTTCAAATTTTGCCCCTTCGTGAATGGTTTGCCCAACACTGATCGGCATTAAGCAAGTCGACTGAGGAAAGAGCTTCCTTTCTTCGGGTGGGTTTTCTCTAAATGATGCCTTTACAATCCGGTTATCCACTAAATCAATCACCAGAACCTCCTTAAGATGTTTAAACGGCTTATTGCATCACTCATCGATGCAGAACAAAAAGAGGTCATATTTTAATCTATTTTCACCTTATTTGTCTATTTGTTACTCAAAAACACAGGCTTATCCCCAGAAAATGTGGATAACTTAAAGTATTTATTGATGCATAAAGTTCATCCAATGTCTTATTCCATGCATTTCAAGCACAGAGCTTTGTATGATTTAAAATATCCTGTTGCTCACATTCTTGTTCAATAAGAAACTGCTGATGCCATAAGTGCTCTAGTTCTCGTCTTACCTCTTGAATGCGCTCTCGAATCGTAACAATCATTTCTTCACTTGATTGCTGATAGATGCTTTGCGTAAGCGTATCCAGTAACGTGCTTTTTTCAAGCATTTGAACCTCTAGCTGAGTGAGTCGTTCGTCTTTTTGCTCTTCAATTATCCCCTGCTTAGGATTCATTTCGTTATTTTTTTGTTTTTGCCATCGTTCTTCACGCAATTCTTGTTGGTCTTTAAAATCTTGTCCCAAATAGAAGTGTTTGTAGAATCCTTTAGGGGTACGCCAACGATTTTCCCGAATCATTTTTGAAAGGATGTTATTCCGATGTTTAAAACACATCACATCTGGCAAATAAAACTCGCTGTTAAGCAGTGCAAACAAATATTCGGCTGCCAGTTGTTTTGGAGATGAAAGTTGTTTTTTGTGTTCAAAAGTTAGATTGAAGAACGTGCCTAATACCAGTTTTTTGACTTCATCAGGGATTTCTTCCTTTATTTCTGAATAGAGTAAACTCTGAATGGATTCGAATTGCTGGCTTAATCGTTGGAGTGTTGTTTTATCCACAGAGCGGGTTAATTTTTTAAAAATAATATTATTAATAAAAAAAGAAGGATAAAGATCACTTATATATAATCCCCTCATTTTGAGGGGATCGATCCCCTCATTTATATCAATGTCTTTGCATTCTGGTTCGATATTGTCCTGTTCTTGATTGTCTTGCTGATAAGAATCGTTGGGGTTGTTGTGGATATCTGTCGTGTCTTCTTGAGGTGTCTCTGAAGCGGGTTGGGATGGCTTAATCAGTGCGAGCAGTTTATCGGTAATATGAATGTAGTTGCCTTTTTTTACTTCAAAGCCACCTTGCTCTTTCGTTCTACTATAAAGCGCCTGGCGTCGTTCAATAAAACCATCTTCAACTAATTCTTTGATGTACCGTTCTAAAGTGCTTTTTGGAATACCGGTGTCTTCAACGATTTGTGCATAGGGCTTCATGAACCATTTATGATCAGAGTTTTTTAAGGTGTAGGTGCTGGTTTGCCAACCTAGCAGTATATAATCCACCAGTTGCGCTTTTCGAGCAGATGGAATCACTTTCATGAGATGCTTAAATCTCACGTGAAAAATTGAACAAAGGTTCCCCATAGATAATATCCTTATCTTTATTGTTTTTTTTGGGGAACAAAGCTAAACTAATGAGTGGATGGATCCAAAAATTTCGATGGAACTACTAATTTCCTTCAGTATTTTTGGTGTTTAGCTTTGTTCCAAGCTAATGTTATACAATTCATGGGTGGTTTCGCACACCACTCATGAAGTCTAATCTCTAATCTCTAATCTCTAATCTCTAATCTCTAAAATTCCTATGGATATTGCCAATATTACTAATTTAATGATCATTTTTGTTCATGTCAATAATAACAGTTAAAAAAAACTAAATTGCTATTGAAAGTATTCCTGAGTGAACTATAATTGAGGTTGATTTCAATTATAGGAATAAAAAATGAACCACAATAATTCTTTGATTCATGGTTGGAAACAAGAATTCAAACTTACTCAGAATGATATCGCTGAGATTACCGGCTACTCGATTAGTTCAGTAAAAAAATGGCTGTTGTCAGAAGATACAGAGGGGTATAAAGAAGTTCCTGATAGAGCTATAAGGTTATTTAAATATTGGATGGAAAAACCTTCAATTGAAAATAATGAGTTAAAGGTTATAGTATTTGCGAATCAAAAAGGCGGTTGCGGAAAAACAACCTTATCCTTGAATTTTTCAAAAATGTTGGCAAAAAGAGGAGAGAAGGTTTTAGTCATTGATAATGATTCTCAAGGAAATCTATCTTTTACTTTACTTGGAAAAGAAAATTATCCACCACAGCAATCATCTACACTTTTACATTTAGGTAAAGAAATAGAACCTATAAAAATAGACAATAATCTATATCTGATAGGATCGGATGAAAATTTGGTGGATATTGATAAAAAGACAGCTATTGAAGTATTTTTCAATCTCAGAGATTCCATAAAAAAAATGGCACTGAAGCATGGGTTCACCTATGTTATTATTGATTCTCCACCTTCTCTTGGAACAGTTTTTATTTCTGGTTTAATTGCGTCTAATAATATCGTTATTCCGGTATATCCAGAGGCATATCATATGCAAGGACTGTTATCGTTGATGCAAAAAATAAAAGTGGTTCAGCAACCAGGATTAAGTCCTTCACTTAAGTTAGCAGGAATTATCCTGAATAGAGTTAACAGAAATACTATTGTTTATAAAAATATTAGAGATCAACTCCATGAGGCTTTTGGAGACTTGGTTTTAACAAATGAGATATCTCAGTGTACAGCTGTTATTGAAAGCCAAACCCCCGCTTATTCAAACTCAATAGAAGAGTATGCTCAAAAAGAAAAAAGAAAGGGAGAAAAACCGCTGATAGAATTTAATAAAGTTCTGGATGAATTAATTAATAATTTATAATGAGAAAATTATGAAAAATAAATCAAATACAAAAGATTTTGGATCTTTATTTATTACTAACACTGCTGAAAAAAAAGAGTATCTTCATCATAGCAATGATGAAGTCATTAAAGAAATCGATCCATTAGAGTGTATTAATTGGAAGTATGCGGATAGGCAGAATTTTGAAATGGGAGATCTTCACGAGCTAGCATCCAATATTTCGGAAAATGGACAAGTACAACCTATCGTTGTAAGAGAGGTAAATGGAAAATATGAAGTGATTGCCGGTGAAAGGCGATGGCGAGCTTGTTCCCTTATAAATAAGAAAGTAAAAGCTGTAATTAAAAATCTTACAGATGAAGATGCGTTTATATTACAGGCAGCAGAAAATATTAAGCAAGAGTTATCGCATTATTCCCAGAGCATAAGTTATTATAAAATTCTAAGCGAAGAAAAAATTTCGCAGAGAGCACTTGCAAAAAGATTGGGTATTTCTAAATCATCATTAAGTAATTTACTTTCGTTTTCATCTATACCTTCCGAATTATGGGATGCCGTTGGTGATATGAAAAAAGTAACTATAAAAACCGCATGCTTTATAAAGCAATTATTAGAAAATGATCTCAATATTCTTAATGAGTTGATTTTGATTGCCAGCGAGATTCAAAAAGGGGCTGGTTCATCCAAGATTAAAAAACTTTTGGAAAAGGAAAACAAAGAAGCTTCACAGAATGTATATTCATCTAGTAATAAAATCTTATTTAAGATCGATCACAATAAAATTGTTTTGCCAACTGCTAATTTAGATAATGAAAGTATAAAAAAATTAGTAGAGCATTTAAAAAATTACTTGGAATTAATTTAATAGGACTGTAGAACTTAATAGTGTCCATACGTATGGACACTATTAAGTTAGGGTATAAATAACAACCCTATTGGTTTTAGGGTTTATTCAGTTTTCGTAATATTGAATCGAATATGATATCATCATATCATCTTGAATAATAATCATATATTAACTAATACAATGGCTGACGTAATAACAAATACAATCGGTGATCGAATAACATATTGTAGATCATCCTTGTGCTTAACAAGAAAAGAACTTGCTGAAAAGTGGGGTTCTGCATCTATACCAACTTTGGCCAGATGGGAATTGGATACGGTTAGGATACCATGTAAGAAATTGATTTCTATGATTAATTTCTTTCAAGATCATGGATTATTTGTTACGGAAAGTTGGCTGAAAGACGGTGTTGGTGCGCCTCCATTATTATTACAAAGAGATCAATTTGATGAGGTAGACTTTGATAGTATTGCCCAAGAACAATTATTAGATATTAATAGGCAAGTTGGAAATTTTATTTTTGGTCAGGTGAAAAATAACTTTATGAGCCCTTTCATTAAATATGGCGATTATATTGGTGGTGTAAACTTATTAGATAGTACCGAAATAAGCTCCCTTCAAGGTGAACTTATTTTTTTAAAAAAAAGAGTCACAGGGTTATTTGTAGGTGTTTTGAAAGACGGTGTTAATCAAATAAACATAAAAAATTTTGATAAAGCTACAGAATTAATAGATACTGAACATGTTGAAGCTATAGGAAAGATACAGTGGATAGTAAGAAGGCCTTAAATAAAGAAAATCAATTTTGGCAGATAAATAATGACCTTGTAAATATTGGTGCAACTTATGTATCCTTATTGATTTTTGATGGTAACAACGAAGTTGTTTATTCTAAATCCAGTAATTTAGATTGGGCAGATGAATTCACGTCTACAGGGTTATATAAAAGCTGTCATTTATTAAATGAAGCAAATAGCCAAATGAGTTTACATGATAATTCATTTACAATAGTTTGGGATTTATATTCGCCACAAACAGAATTAGCAAAAGCATTAGATGATATTAGGAAATCTAAAAATATAACACATGGGGTAGGCTTTTGTTTAAAAAATGGTAATGGCTCTAGGCTAATGTTGAATGTTGCAGGTAAGTATACTGATATTAACTTTGGATTTAATGTTCTTAAAAAAAGAAAAGAGGTATACCATGAACTTTATACCTTTATTTTAAGAAAACAACCTCATTTAATTTCCGAATTGCTATTACAGAAATCAGATAGATACTAGAAAATAGCACGATTATTAATGATAAATTTAAAAAATTATTTGAGGATATAAATAGAGAAAGATATAAAGCCATACTGGGCATGCCGATCTTTATTATATTCATTGTTGCTGAAGAAGATGTCTTGCAACTACCACACTCCAGAGATTTAAAAGTGGCTGCCGGGTAAATTATTCCAGAAAACAAATTAATCGCGAAAAACGAATATATGAACTGTTGAAAATCCAGGACGTTACCAATCACTCTCATTATCAATAGTAATCCTATTAATGCAATAGAGATTAAACTAAATATTATTATCGTATTTTCTTTAATCACGTGGTTTATTTGGCTATAAATAGCACTCCCTAAAAACAATCCACACATGTTAATTAAATTATAATACCCATAGTCTTGAGGCTCTAATCTAAAGTAATTTATCATAATAAGCGGGGCGTAAAATGAGTAACAGTATGCAATAATGGTTGTAATGGATAATGCCATAGCATATGAAATTAGTTTGTAGTTTAAAAATGGATATCGCGCAATAGGGGGTTGTTCTTTATAAGAAAGCACTTTTGTATTGGGTGCAAAAAATGTAAATATTAATAATAAGAAAGTATAAAGTATCTGTATTTTTAATATAAACAGCAACCCAATTACCTTTATTAGTGTTCCTGAAATAAATATGGAAAAATAAATAGAACCTGTAAATGCAATCGCAATTATTGAAAAATAACCCTTTTCTTCATTTGGAAGAATGTTATCTTTGATAATTGCAAAGCCACAAACCAGCCCCGAAGATAAACCAAAAGCGGTAATAAATCTCCCCAAAAGAAAAATATAATAGGCAGGAAATTTAACCGATAAATATTGTAAAATAAAACCCACTAAAGATAATATAAATCCATACCTTAAGCTGGAAATACCGCCATGTCTTTTAGAAAAAAGAGCAAAGGATATCTGCCCTAGAAGATATCCAATTAAATAAATAGTCATGACATAGCTGAGGGAATGACTTGAGAGTAAAAATAAATTTTTTAGTTCATTCATTCCTGGAGTTATGAACGTTGCCACTATAGATGCAGCAGTAACTAAAAATATTAGAATAGTTTTTTGAAAAGTACCCATTGCTCTAACTAATTAGCTGATCAATTATTTCAGGAATACATAATTTATTACCATCGTCTGTTTTTTTATTAACGCAAGTAGCATTAAATATTGCTTTTAAAATAATTTTTCCATCACTTGATCTTTTAATATCTTGTTTGTGAGACCAGTGGAATGGAAGTTCTCCGCTCGATATTTCACTGGTCACTATAAATTTATCATTAGCTACAAGAGCATTTTTAAATTTCATGGTGCATGAAGTAATAACTAAATTTAATCCTGTTTCTGCAAAAGATGTATGATTAATACCCAGTTCTTCCCCATGTTTATGACGAGCATGAGATAGGTAAATCATATAATTGGAATTGTTTACTATACCCTGAGCATCAAGTTCATTGTCTCTTACTTCCATTTCAATAGAAAATTTCTTCATTTCAAATAACCCCTTTACATTATGATATTAACGTATCATAATATTTATTATATGTGATATGCAAATATCATTTAATTGATAGCATTGACTCATTTTAGAGGGAAATTAAATTGGAATCAAATAACAATTATAGGAAAGTTCATATAACGATTCAGTTATCACAAAGCGCGAATCGTCTTTTGTCTGAATCGTGTGGTCGATCAAATAGAAAAAAGATTCAGGAGGCTACATTACGTTTGGAAGATCATTTAAATAAATATCGATCGATCTCTGAGTTGGATCATGCGATTCCATTAAGTGAGGAATTAAAATAGAGATGTTGATTTTGTCCAGAAAAGAAGGTGAAAGCATCATGATTAGCGAGGATATATGCATCACTATTCTTAAAAACGTGGATGGCAAGGTTGATGTAGGGATATCAGCACCTAAAGCAATGCCAGTACATCGATTAGAGATTTTTGAAAAAAATAAAACTAAGGCAAACAAGGATTAAGCATGAAAGCAAATAATAAAATGATATTAAAAACTTTATTAGTTAGTGCGGTTGTAGTTTTAACGGGCTGTGCTGCAACTCAAACTGCCTTGGAACACGGATCGTTACAAGTCAGCACTAAACAGGGGTCGTGTGGAAGAACCACCAAAAGTGTTAATTCTGAGCGAAGCCGTCAACTAAGCTGTAATTTAACCCAAAGATGGAAGTTTAAGCTTACGTAATGTGAATTAATTAATCCAGAAGATAACCGTACAATGTAAATTTTTTGCAAAATAAGTTGAATTAGAAAAAAAATAGGCATCTTTTTTGTATAATCTCCGGACAGAGTAATATAAATTTAACTCTATGCTATGAGAGCTTACACTGTATTGATTGTCCCCCTATTAAAGAGGTTTACCATGCATGTTGTTTTGTTATTAGGATCATCAACCGCAGGAAAATCATCCCTATGCAGAGAATTGGTTACAACACATGGGTGGAAATCTTCGAGCATTGATGAAATGGTGGATAAAATTGTTAATATGAGTCCGAGTGATCGAAAGTTATTCATGTTTGAGAAACTTGATGCAGCGGGTGTTATACAAAACCTTCAAACATTAATGACTGAAGAGGAAATGTTAACATTATGTAGTACCGGGGTTCTTACTATATCCAAAGGCAATCATCTAATTACAGCCCAAGAATTCCCTAATCCCTTGCTTCCTAACCTCGAAGACGTCCTAAAAAAGGCGGGATTTATAGAAAGTGAAATATCTAAACTGGCTAAAGAGTTACGTTTTGTTACCAAAATCGATGATCCTACAGTGATGCTTTATGATGATGTGTTCGATAAGGGCAATTCTGGGCAATCCATTGTTATTGATCTAGTGCCAAACCCAGATGAAAGTGCCAAAAAATGTTTAGAACATTTTCAAAAGCGTGCGCAACAATATAGTGAAGAAAACCCAAGCGAAACATTAACCACTTCTATAGTTTTTGCTTATTGTCCAGTGCAAAAATTAAGTGAGCGTATTCAAGAGAGAAATCGTAAAGCGGACATCGATAATCCTATGGATAAACGGGTAGGATTATTTCCATTTCATCAGTTAGCAACGTTAGTTACGGCAGATAAATTATTTGATGATTCTTCTGAACATGTCCTCTCAAGAAATGAATTGTTTTATATGGTCAATAAACATGCCAATACAGACAAAAATGGTGACTCCTTATTTTTAGAAAGCCCTGTTGATCCTGACGCGCTACAACAAAGTTACAACGAAGAAGTTCAAATAGTAATCACCTCAGATCGTGTGGTCAAACTGCAGATTAACGATGATTCGCTGGAATTATCCTCCGATGATTTACCACGCATAGGCTCTAAAAAAACTATTGAGGAGTATAGTAATTTAGCAAATAAGTTTGGTTTTTTTGAAAATCGAGAACGTGCTTCGCTTAATATTTCAGCAGGCATAGACTTTGATGCAGTTATTAATACTGCAAAAGGAAATCCTGCAACACTGGCTAACGAATTTTTAGAGAAATTGGAAAAAAGTAAAATATCATCTGAACGTGTTTCAACACTATAACGGATCTTGGTTAGGAACAAAAAAAATGCTCAACACACTATATTTTAGAAATAAATATATTTACTCGCCTCTGCTACAATTTATAGGATGTCCATTTTTATTTTCCAGCATTTGATTTAATGCACCATCGTCACGCCATCCATAAGCAAACTTAATAAAAAGTTCCCACTAATGCATACTTTTTTCCATTCAGGCCAGATTTAAATTCTGATAGTTGCTTATATCTTTTATCTGAAAGAATACCACCCAAATCAAAAAAAATTTCTCCCCGTAGCTTTGCTTCATTGATTGCGTACCATAATAGAAAATTATGTGCGTTAAATTTTCTACCTATCTCACCATTCCATCCCAACAAATAGCTACATGATTTACCATGAGTTACAATGATAATCCCTGAAATAGGGATGTCTTTATATTTTGCGATTAAAATATGAATGGTACCACTGCCAATCATTTGTTCATACAGAGCATCTATTAATTCTCTGGCAACCCCAATAATTTTTTTTTGTATTTTAAATTTTTCATACTGATCGAGCAGCCAATCTAAATCAGTACGCTGAGTTGTTTTTTTTAACTCCAAATGTTTCATTGATCTTTTTAATGAATTTCTCCAATTGGCTTTCATATTTTGAAGTATTTTTTCTTCATTCTGTAATAGATCAACTTTGCTCGATTCCCAGCGTGATTTAATGGCGAGTCGAAAACCCATAGAGCAAAGTGAATCATAATATACTGTTTGAAATGGTAATTCTGGTTTAATCAACAACAACTGAGCTTTCCAAAAATTCCATTGAGCACGTATTTTTATTAAGATTGGAATTGCATGATTAACTTGATAGCTATCATCTAAAAATAATGGGCCTCGCTCAAGCCTAATATACCTTAAGAAAAAATATCTTTTTTTGAAGATCTGAAAAAAACCTATAATTGTTTCATTGTAGTAAATTAAATATCGTTCAATTCCCCAACCTATTTTGCTCAAAGCCTCGGCATAATCCCAGGATTGCTCCAAATTTGCGTTTTCAATGGATAACATTAATTTATCCCACTCCTCCTTCGATAAATTGTTTTTTTTAAACTGGTAAATGGGGGCATGAGAATTAGAGAAAAATTTATTGCAACCATTTAAAAATGAACATAAATTCTTATTGCGCTGACTGGCTGACTGGCTGGCTGACTGGCTGACTGGCTGAGATTTAGTCGCTTTATAAGCTATGTCAATAATAAAGTGGACTATTCTATCAAGAATCATAAAATTTCCTTGTCCTTCCGCTATGCCAAAAATATTACAAACCATTATAATTTAGATTTCTCTTTTCAAAAGAGCCTGCAATACTATAATGAAGCCCTCTAAAACATCCTGACGCTTATGTTCTATTATATTATCACTATACCTTTTTTATTAGTTATCTTAAAACTTCTATTAACTAACATACTTGTTCCCCATTTCAAGAAAAAAGAGTTAAAAAAACAGTTAATTCAGAGGTCAGATTGGTCAAATATAGAAAAAATGACTGGCATTTTGGAGGCTCTTTACAAAAAAGCGCATGCAAAATCCTATTCGATAAGGTATCGATTATTGCATTTGATTCAAGATAAGGAGTTTATTTATGGAGAAATCAATTTTTTGTCTTTTTATACCATTCTTGAACGAGCCACCCCGTCCAATCAGGATATTTTTTATGACTTAGGTTCGGGCTCGGGAAAAGCAGTATTGAGCGCTATATTATTTTTTAATGTTAAAAAATCTATTGGTATTGAGTTGTTACCTCCTCTATATGAGCAATCAAATACACTGCTTAAAAAGGTAACTCAACGATTTCAACAACATGACGATGAGAAAGAATACCTACCTCAAACGGAGCGCATTCAATTTATCAACGACAGTTTTTTACATTACAATTTTGGAGATGCTAATATTATTTACGTGGCAGCCACTTGCCTTACTGATGCTACCTGGAATGAATTAATTTCAAAGATGGCTCGTCTAAAACCAGGAAGCCGAATTATTGTGACCACTAGAACGATACACCACGAACAATTTGAATCCATTTATCAGGGCATAGAATTAATGAGTTGGGGACTATGTCCAGTGAGAATATATAAAATCAAACACTAAATCGTTTGACTGAATACAACCCATAGAAAATATAACTGAGAATGAGTACTCCATAAACTAAGCCCATTCCCGGTACTGAGAAATTACCGTATCGCATAAAAAAGAATAGAACCAAGGTAGGCGTTGCAGCTATAGCTAATAGACGGCATGAGGCTTTAAATGGGAGTTTAAAGCTGAAAAAAATATCAGAGTACAACTGCACCAGTGCGGACAATAGGAGTAACATAACCCCAAAAACCCCAAAATAAAATAAAGTTACGCAGGGAAAGACAAAGATTTGCATCAACGTATTTAATCTTGAAATCCCAGTGGACTGAATCCACTCTGCGCCAGAAAGCAGTCCATTAACCCCTTTGTCAAAAGTACGTGTATAAATTGGGTTGCCAATGTTGTCTTTAGCCAAACCTAAGAATTGTTTATAACTGGGCGGTCTTAAAATCATTTTGTTTTTGGTAATTAAAACCGTGAGTTGAGGGTATGACTGATTCATTTCAGACACCGTTCCTGTCGTGTCTATTATTGAGACCACTTCTCCCCTGTTGTTTTTTATTAAATAGGGCATGGGTTGATTGTAAGTGATTTCACCATTTTGTATGGTCAGTAGAGGAAGTGCTTGGATGGGGAATAGAATTTCCCCCTTAAAAAAATGATTAAATGCTATGATTACTCGTCCAGATAAAGGAATAGCTCCCAAAATAATAAGAAATAAAAGGTATCCTATCCCCAATCCGTGCCAACGCTTCACCACATCAGCATATAAAACAGCAGAATAGAACGAAGCGTAAAGAGCTTTACTATATTGTGATAGAGTAGAAAACCAATGATATAATCGATCGTACATTAGTA
>JAJZTL010000163.1 GCA_021848965.1 Pseudomonadota bacterium | reverse complement strand
TTGGATGAATTAACCACTTCCTTATTAGCATTTGAATCGGGTCACTGTATTCCCAGGAAACTGCATTAAGGTTTTACTCAAAAAATCTTAGTGTTATAAAATTTTTAGTCAAGTTGACTTTTCCTGAAAAAATCAGTACTGTTATGCGAATGACAAGGATAGGAGGAAAGTCATGGGTAATTTTGAAGATAAGTACGGGATCTTGCATTTAGCTGCCACTCTTGAACGCAAATTACCTAAACCAAACGGGCCTGATCCAAGCTATTCATGCAGTAAAACTATCTTAAACCTTCTTTTGATTGGACTTTGGACAAAAAACTATACTAATTTAACCTTGATTTGATCCACAGCATTTTTTGTATTTTTTTCCACTTCCACAATCGCAGGGCTCATTACGTCCTATTTTGGGGTACTCATAGGATACAGGAACCGATGGATAGAGCAATTTGTTAAGATCAGAAATATCTTCTGGCTTATCTGGCTCTATACCAACAATTACTTGCCAGCCGTGTTGACCACAGATCTCCAATATTTCCTTGGCTTTCTCAGGCTCTTGTACTCTAACAATGGCCGGATGTTTATGGCTGCCTAATTTTGCCATACTGGTCTCTCGCTAAAACATACATTCTTTTCAAAAAGCACAGAACAACCCTACAATTCTATTTTTACCAAAAAATAAACAGGAGCTGTCCCATGCTGCAAACAATTGTAAATCATTTTAAAAAAATGCGCGACAAAATTTATGATTCCTTTCAACACAGAAGAGATGCTGCAATGGAATTAGTCGATGCCCTATCCAGTAATACAACAGCCCAAAGTGTCGTTGAGTTATCATTAAATCCCTTTCACCGACGCAATTATTGTAGCATCACACGGGTATTGGGAGAATTCTACGAGGGGCCTAATCCTAAGCAAAAGCAAGAAAAAAATAAAGCAATGACGAGATTATTGTCAGAGTGTTGTTTCTTAGGGAAAAATAGACCTTATCATGTATTTGCGTTGGATTGTACACCCAATCCAAGACCATTCTCTCGTACCGTTGCAGATTGCGGCTTTGTGTATGCGCCTACTGTTATTTCTGGGAATAAACCCATCACGATCGGCCACCAGTATAGCGTAGCGACTTACTTGCCTGAAAAACTATCAAAAGATACGCCGCCCTGGGTTGTTCCTTTATCCTGCGAACGTATCGGAACTCATCAAAAAGGGACAGTAATTGGCATGGAGCAAATAGGGGTTTGCATCTCTCAAAAACCATTTCAAGGTAAGCTGTGTATTTCAGTAGGAGATTGTGCCTATAGCAATTCAAGCTGTATTATTGAAGCAGCAAAAAACCCTAATCAACTTCATGTTAGCCGAGTACGAAATAATAGAACACTTTACCATTCGCCTCAAAAAATTAAGCGAGCAAAGAAAAGAGGCCGCCCGACGTTATATGGGAAAAAATTTAAATTGAATAAATTGAGAGGAAAGAAAACTGCTGACGAGAGCATTAACTTTGAAAATCTGAGCAAAAAAGGTAAAGTGCAAATTATCAAAATAGAGGGCTGGAACGATATCCTCATGCGAGGAGATCGAAAATCGGATATGTCTCACTACCCTTTTCGTTTATTAAAAGTGCGGATCTATAATTTATCTGGAGAATTATTGTTTAAACGTGCCATGTGGTTTTGTTTCTGGTGAAAAACGGAGTCAATTATCATTGAAAGAGGTTTACGAGATATACTGCCAGCGTTTTGATATTGAACATTTCTTTAGATTTGGAAAAGATCGATTATTGATGGATAAGATCCAAACTCCAGAAGTAGAACATGAAGAGGCGTGGTGGCAATTTGTCATGATTGCATACGCGCAATTATACCTGGGACGCGAGCTTGCTCAAAATATGCCAAATGCTTGGGAAAAGTACTTACCAGTGTTTCAATCATCAACACATGAAAAATCACCCACGCAAGTGCAAAAAGACTTTAGTAGAATTATTAGCGAGATTGGCACGCCTGCTAAACCTCCCATACTCCGTAATAAATCATATGGACGAAGTAAAGGTGAAGTTCAAATCAAGCGATCGTACTGTAAAGTCATTTTAAAGAATAAAAAAAGCGAAAATTTTCCTGTAATGGCGGCATAAAATTGTTTTGTTTTATGAAAAACTATTGAAATTAGTGTGCAACGAAGGGGTAAATTTGTCCAAAGTCCAATTAGCATAATAACCCTCTTTATCAGCCCAATTTGCATAAGAAAATCCACTTGTTCCAATAAACCATTCATCGATCATAAAAAAGATGATAAAAGTTTTTTAAAAATTTTTCAAAAAATTAATTTTAAATGCTAGGGTTTCCCCTATTGTTTAAAAATTAATATAGTGATTACATGATTACTAACACAAATAATATTACCTATAAGTTAAGGAGCTATCCATGTTTGATAAAACCGTAGAATCCTTGATGAATGACTTAATTCAACTTGACATAGATGCAACTCATGCTTATCAACAAGCATTAGATGTTATTAAAGAAAAAGATATCCATGAACAACTAAAAAAATTTAAAGGAGATCATGAACGGCATATTAAAGAGCTTTCTGCT
>JAJZTL010000162.1 GCA_021848965.1 Pseudomonadota bacterium | reverse complement strand
ATGCTGAAAAAAGGACAACTTGAAAATGCGGGAGAACTGTCTACCTGGGAGCAGTTTTACACACTTGCTGCATAACTGCGTCTAAAAAATGTTCGTTCTCGAATCATGAAAAATTTTCGACAGAACCCGTTTGAGCAATAAAAAATTTCAAAGCCCTTCTCGCGAAGGCTCTTCCGCAACATCCAATAATAAAGTTTATTGGATGTTATGAATTAAGCAAAAGATAATTGCAGCTTCTTTCCTAGCAAATGAGAAATTTTAGTCAACGTTGTGAGGGTCACAGAGGTGTTTTCTGGATCTAACAATCTATCTACAGCCGCCCTACTCGTTTTTAATTTGGATGCTATCGTAGTTTTATTCAAAGCTTTTTCTTTCATTGTTTGCTCAATTTGATATGCAATGACTCTTTTTATGGCAACAGCCTCTGCATGATCCAATAAATTTTCTTCTTCTAAAAAGCTTTCAAATGTCGTACCTAGATGCTTATTCATAATTTATACCTCAAATTTCATATTCCCGTTTTCTCTTTTTGGCTAAATCAAGCTCTATGGCTGGTGTTTTTTGCGTCTTTTTTATAAAACCATTCAATAGCACCATTGTATTACCATCCAATAAAAATAGTACTCTCGCTATTCTCTTGTTCGTCAAACGAGTTCTTACTTCCCATATACCATGACCTAAGCTATCTACTAATGGCATACCCAACGGCCAACCAAATTGAACCGTCTGTATATCAGAACCTATTTGTTTTTTATCGTCTTTTGATAGTTCCTTTAGCCATTCTCTAACAGGTTCATTACCTAATTCTGTTTTGAAAAATCGTGCTTCTAATTTAGATTTAGGTAAATTATTTTTCATGATTAAATTGTATCAAAAATGATACAAAAATCAAGCCTTAAATCCACTAAGCTCATTTATTGGATTTACGATTCTTCGCTCCAACCAGCAATTTCTTTTGAATCAAAAATATAGACTTCTTTCGATGAAAAAAGTTCTTTACAATGGGTTGGATCCAGAGAATTATTGTAAATCCCAATAAAAATTTTTTCTATATTGGAATTATTTTTAATTGAGTGAATAATATGCTTGTCGCTAAAACAATTCAAAGAATAACCAAAAATAAAAAGACATCCTTGTATATTTTTCAGCTTTTCATGAGCATGTAAAAGATAAGAGTTTTTGTTTATAATTTTCATCTTATCTTCATATTTTCCTTCAAATACAATTAAAGGGTTTGTGCCATTCTTTATATTATTCGATATTACTGAGATTATATTGTTCTCATTTTTTTCTTCTTTATAAGCAGAATCTGCATGAATATAATCTTCACTATATTCTTTAAGAAATAAATGAAAAGCCCCCTAATAGGCGACCAGTTCGCCTTTATAGATGAAGGCAAACTCATAGAGGCATTAATATCTTTAAACAAACTTTACATATATAACACCACGTACTATAATACACAGTATTATTAAATGCGATTGCTTGTTAATGAACTCTTATAAAGTCAAAAAATTTTCCCATGAAGCAAAAAAACTAAAAGTGACCAATGAACAGTTATTGGAAACGCTGTCTCATTTTCTAAAGATGGAAACTGAAGATCGTCAGAAATATTCACTGGGTGCTGGATTGTATAAATTAAGACTGGCAACCAATGAAGGAAAAGGGAAAAGTGGCGGTTCAAGAACTGTTTTAGCTTTTAAACAAGATACTCGAGTGATTTGGTTGCATCTTTTTGCTAAAAATAACAAAGAGAACATAACCACCAGCGAATTAAAAAAATTAAAATTATTGGCTGATATTTTTCTTTCTATGCCAATTGAAGATATCCTTAAATTGATTAAGGCCAACGAATTATATGAGGTAACCGAAAATGTCTGATATACAAAACACCATTAATGATATTGCGAATGGCTTACACCGTGTTGAAATTATTAATAAAAAAACATTGCGCGAACTGACCGATGACGATCTACCCGAACTGATTGAATATACCGGTGAAGAAATTCAAGAGATAAGAAAACATCAAAAACTCAGTCAAGCGGTATTTGCCAAGTATCTTAATGTTAGCCCTGCTCTCATTCGAAGTTTGGAACAAGGAAAACGTCATGCACATGGGGCTATTCTTAAATTACTGAATATTGTCAATAAACATGGAATTGATGCACTTGTTTAGTTATCTCATACAATGACTAAACTGGTTATTTTATCGCCTGCTGAACGTCGGCGTTTTGATTCTCCGCCAAATTTTACTGGAGATGAGCGATCTGTTTATTTTTCATTACCAGCAGACGTGGTAGAAAGGCACCGTCATATATCAACTATGTTTAAAAAAAAATTTTCTAAACATAGTTGATATATGACGGTACCAATGTGAGAATAAACATTATGCCAAAACACGTAAAATTTCCCATCATAGGTGATGCTCCAGGTGAAATTCAGTTAGCATTAAATGAAGAGAAAAAGGTTGCCGTTACTTATATGGTTCTGTCGCAAAAGTTTTCGTGAATGCTTACAATAGTCTGCCAAACTTCTGAATTTTAGAGAAACTCTCATGCTCAGTTTTAAACAGCACCATTTTGAAA
>JAJZTL010000161.1 GCA_021848965.1 Pseudomonadota bacterium | reverse complement strand
CTGGTAAAGGGTTATAAGGGCGTGCCGGGAAATTTCGTACCTTCCTGCGAAGAACCTCTTCCAGGGCTGGTGAGGTAGCTGAACTCGGATTTTCAATTCATCCACACATGCTCAGACACTCCACAGGATTTAAACTGGCAAATGATGGACAAGATACACGAAGCATTCAACATTACTTGGGACATAAAAATATTCAAAACACAGTACGATATACGGAATTGGCAACAACTCGATTCAAAGGCTTTTGGAATGACTAAAAACTGTCCGGAAATTTCTAGGGTTCCGGCCTAGAACCCCAAGGTTGCTCATTGAGGGGGGAAATTGATTTTTAATATTCAGAATGTTACTCATTACCACGTTTCCTTAATTTGGTTTGAAACAACAATCAACCGAGCGCTTTTCCTGGAACGGTTAAATCCTGATCATTCTATCGAATAAATTGTGTTCAGTCATTCTTTTTTTAGTGACTCACTTTTATTGATAATATTACAGGCGTTAGGTTATCTGAATGGATGTTTTTTTGGATCCCACCAACCACCAAGCGGTTCGTTTTCATCAAAATACTCATGCACTTTTTTAAAGGAATATTGAGATAATTGTTCATATTCTGATTGGGGTAACAGCATATATTCTTCTTCATCATCGATAATAGAGTTCAGCATCACTCCGACCAGGTGGCATCCATGCCATTTTGCACGGGTAGTTCGATTTTTTCTTTTGGTGTTTTTATGACACCGTGCGGCAAAGGATTTTACTTCATCATTTAAAAAGGCATCAAGGTAATGGAAGGTTTTGTAAGCCAGCTGAATATGGTTTGGGTGGCCTGCAAACACGGTGGGTTGTCTATTTCCTGCAGTGATGGATTGAGTGGTGCAGCCAAAGATGTATCCTAAAAGAAAAATCAGTTCATCTGCGTAATCATCCATAGTCAGATTGCCTACGTTAAATCCCTTACTGATCTCAAAGAGTTCTGGATTAAACTTTTTAGAAAGGAGCTTTTGATTTAAGAGTTCCTGACGGATTAAAAGCAGATGTGGTCCAATCTGGTGGCAATTGTCTTCGGTGAGGTAATAATTAATCGTTTTATTAAAGGTGTCCAGTAGTTTTTCATCTGGTTTTTTAATAGTAAGACGCTCAATATATTTGCGGTACTTTTTATAGGACTCATTGGTTCTAAAATCATAGCCTTCAGGTTTACGAGGCCATTCGCGTACTTCTTCAAAATCAAAGAAATCAAACTCAGTGTCTGACTCTTCCTCGTCAGATGACTCATCAAGATCATCACCAAACAAGGAAATGACATTGGTGTGGCCTTGCGCAACTGATGTTATCACTGGGATTGACAAACCAGTTAGTTTTGGATTGATTTTACCAGGTTTTAATGTGTCGGTGTTTATCGATGGTCTAATTGATTCATGATTTTTGTCTTGCAGTAAGGTACAGCCATCAATTATCGCCTGCGAGAGACTGACATTTTTTTGATGTGCGAGGTCCTTTAATGCGGTATAAGCTTCATCACTGATGGTGATGGTACGCAGTGTTTTCTCGACCAGATATTTTTTTTGATTCAGAGCACGATAACAGCGACTAAAAGCTTGAGGATCTACGAATTCATCAAGCCATAATTGAAACAAGCGGACTGTTTCTTCATCATGTGCCGTGTTTTTGAGTTCAGCAAAAGCTTGGATTGCCTTTATTCTTATTGAATTGTTCGTCTCTTCATTCATAAATCGATTATTTTGAATGGCACGTTCAAAATAGTGATAATACATAATCATCCCGGGATACTTTGCGTTTTTTATTGGCCATATTTATAAAGCTCTATTAATTATTGAGGGCAGTTTATTGATAACCATTGAATTTATCAATAGTTGATACATTAGATATTTTTAAGTTAGGTCTTACACCCTCTTGTATTTACCATCTGTTGATACATTTCTTTTATCGATTACTTTTTGAATTCATTAGTACTTTTATTGAGTACACTTTCGCCTTGTTCTTAAGTCCTTATAGGTATTGCCTTAATTCAATCTATTCACATGGTTATCCCCTAAAAATGTGGATAAAGGTATGTTCGAATTTTGATCACCTGCCTTTGATTTTGGAGCTTAGGAGCATTTAATAGTTATGAGCGAAGCGAATTCATTTAAAGCAGTTTAAAAGAAAAATTTAGATTTGTGCCTCGTCATTCATCGCTCAGTCGCAAAAATAAAAATAACGGAGTATTTTATTAAAAACAATGAGGAACGGAGCGAGCTTGCGAGTGAGTAGTCATTGTTTTTAATAAAATGCGGAGTTATCTTTTATTGCGATTGAGTGATGGGTGATGAGGCAATCGATCTTTAATTATTGCTTTGTTTGCTTTTTTATTTGATTATTGGCCATAGGCCAATTCCTTTTAATAAGATGAAATGATTAATGAGCGTAGCGAATTCCTTATTATTAATTATCCACAGAACATCCTTGTGGATAATATTCAAGAAGGTTTAAATGGGACTATAAGTAAGAGCGGACACTTAAAAGCTATTCTATAAGACACTTAAATGTCATTATGACAAAATATATACAGTAGGTTTTATTAAAAATGGTGGTTTATTCCATGTAATTCACATGTTTTTCAGGTAATGAATGCTCTTTTCCTACTCTAATTATAGATAATGATAAAAATCAGGGTTTGTGAGGTATTTTAGTGGTGTTTT
>JAJZTL010000058.1 GCA_021848965.1 Pseudomonadota bacterium | reverse complement strand
AGGCACAAGACCTACCCCTACGTTTAGCGATTTCATTGGCAATTTGAACAAAAATTTTAATGTTTTATGTGCTAAAGGCCTTTATTTTACAAGAATTTAGACGCGTTAGCCCTGCCCTTGTTTTTCTTCCCTATTTTATATAAAATTTAATGTTTATCATGCGTGAGTATTTGGAAAAAGCCATAAAGAGTCTTGGACTTTTTGGGCAAATTGATATTGAAAAGTGTGTTTTTTACCTGGAAGAAATTCTTCGATGGAATAAAACGCATGGTCTGACGACGATTGTTGAACCAAAGGAAATGGTCATAAAACATTTAGCCGATAGTTTGTCTATTCATGAGTTTGTGAAGGGGGAGCGTTTGGCTGATGTGGGATCCGGTGCAGGATTTCCAGGCATTCCTTTAGCACTGCTTTTTCCAGAAAAACACATAACATTAATTGAAAGTCAAAATAAAAAAGCAGCTTTTTTACGACATGTGAAACGGTCGCTAAAATTAGCCAATGTGGATGTTATTCAGCAACGTGTTGAAAACTTTCAGCCAGAGCAACGCGTTGATATGGTTATTACACGTGCTTTTAGTTCATTAAGCACTATGCTGCAATTAACAAAACATTTATGTTCAGATAAGGGGTATTTTTTAGCAATGAAAGGAGTGTTTCCTCAAGAAGAGCTAGCAGTAATCGCGCAAGATTATCCCTCTTATCGTGTGGAGTCCTTGTCCGTACCAGGTTTGGAGGCTGAACGCCATTGTGTGATTATTCCATGTGATTATTCCAGGAGTCCATCATGACTAAAGTAAAAATTGTTGCAGTGGCCAATCAAAAAGGTGGCGTAGGGAAAACAACCACGGCAATTAATCTTGCCGCTGCTTTAGCTTTTTCTGATAAAAAAACGCTATTAATTGATCTTGATCCTCAAGGTAACGCGACGATGGGCAGCGGAGTGAATAAGCATCAGCTGAAACATTCTGTCAATGATGTGTTACTCGGAGATGCGCATTTAGAAGAGACTATTGTTTCTACCCAAGCCGGTTATAAATTGCTCCCAGCAAATGGAGATTTAACGGCCTCAGAGATTAACCTGATGACGCGTCCTGAGCGTGAGGCGTCTTTGCGTGGTCTGCTAGAAAATTTTAAGCATGAATATGAGTTTATTTTAATTGATTGTCCACCCGCCTTGAATTTGCTGACCATTAATGCCTTTACAGCATCCAATTCTGTTTTAGTGCCGATTCAGTGTGAGTATTATGCTTTAGAAGGATTGGCAGCATTATTAGACACTATTGAGCAGCTCAAAAGTAGTGTTAATCCGTGTCTTAAAGTAGAAGGTATTTTGCGCACGATGTTTGATGGCCGTAATCGCTTGGCTCAAGAGGTTTCGGCGGAATTGATTAAACATTTTGACAAAACGGTTTATCGAACGGTCATTCCGCGTAATATTCGTTTAGCGGAAGCGCCTAGTCATGGATTGCCGGTTTTTTTATACGACCGTTCTTCACAAGGTTCTGCGGCTTATAATGTATTGGCAGAAGAATTTTTAAAGCAACAAGAGACTCAATATGCCTGAAGTTAAAAAAAATGGACTCGGTCGTGGGCTCAATGCGTTATTAGGGCAAACGGCTCGTTTTTCTGAAGCACAGGTGAAAACAGCATCTGCGTTGAAGCACATTTCTGTATCTCAGTTATGCCCTGGAAAATATCAACCAAGAAAACATATTGCGACAGAAACTTTACAAGAATTAGCGGATTCCATTCAGCAGCAGGGCGTTATACAACCTATTGTCGTGCGTCCTATTGGATATGAACAATATGAGATTATTGCTGGGGAAAGACGCTGGCGTGCTGCGCAAATGGCTAAATTAACCGAGGTTCCAGTTATTGTTGCTGAAGTGTCAGACTCAAAAGCTTTAGCATTGTCTATTATTGAAAATATTCAACGAGATGATTTAAATCCAATGGAAGAAGCCTATGCTTTACATCGTCTGATAGAGGAATTTGGGTTGTCTCATCAACAAACAGCCGAAGCGCTTGGAAAATCAAGAACAGCGGTCACTAATACATTGCGTTTGCTTCATCTAACAGCTAGCGTAAAGCAATGGTTAGAAGAGCGAAAATTAGAAATGGGGCATGCTCGTGCACTTTTAACATTATCAGCGATGGAGCAGGAGCAAGTAGCTCAAATTGTGATTGAAAAAGGTTTGTCAGTGCGAGAAACAGAAGCTTTGGCGAAAAAATACCGACAATCACAGATAAATAAAAAAATAAAAAATCAAGAATTCAACCAACTCGATCCGAATGTTAATCATTTTCAGACAACATTATCTGAGCGATTAGGAGCCAAAGTGGTGATTCATCATACCCCTAAAGGGGCCGGGAGTTTAGTTATTTACTATAATAATTTGGGTGAGTTGGATGGCATTGTTGAACATATTACATAATAGAAAATAATGAGAAGTATTGTTTGGTTCAGAGAAGACTTGCGCGTACAAGATAATCCAGCTCTTTTTGAGGCTACAGAGGCAAGTATTGATGGTGTGGTTGGACTCTACATTATTGACGAATCTATGTGGCAAAAAAATAATGTTGCGAGTTGTCGTGTCGAGTTCATTTTACGCGGATTAGCGCAGTTAAGCAAAACGTTAGCCCAATTAAATATCCCTCTTTTAATTCGACATGTAAAAAAAACCGCCGATGTTCCTGAAGTTATTTGGATGTTGATGGAGCAAGTAAAAGCCAATACTTTATTTTTCAATCGCCAATATGAGTTGAATGCATTAGAGCGTGATCAGGCGATCGAAAGCTTTTTGCACAAACATGCCATGAAAACCGAGAGCTGTCATGATCAGGTGATATTAAAACCGCGAGAAGATCATTCAAAAACATTTATTGCCTATAAAAAAATTTGGACAAAACAATTTATTCAACAAGGTGGAATACGTTTGCTTCCTTCTATTTACGAGCAGCGTCCTTTAGGTATTAGTTCAGATCCAGTGCCATCAAAATTACCTCATTTTCATTCATCGGTTCCAAAGACACTGTGGCAAGCGGGAGAGCAAGCAGGCTTGGAACGTTTAACTTCTTTCGTCCAAACGGATCTGATTAATTATGAGAAAATTTGTGATTATCCGGCTATTGATGGAACCAGTAGGCTTTCACCTTATTTAGCTTCGGGAATGATTTCTCCTAGAAAATGTTTCTTACAAGCATTAGAGTTCAATGATCATCGTTTAGGTGATGGTTATCCTGGGGCAGTGAAATGGATGAATGAACTCATATGGCGTGATTTCTATAAACATATAGTGTTGACTGTGCCGCGTATTTGTTCCGGAGAGGCGTATCAAGCAGAAACTCAGCATATTGCTTGGCATTTTGAGCAGAAGCAATATGATGCTTGGGTCGAGGGTCGTACTGGTTTTCCTATTGTGGATGCGGCAATGCGCCAGTTAAATGCGACAGGATGGATGCATAATCGTTTACGTTTAATCACCGCAACGTTCTTCACAAAATATATGTTTTTTGATTGGCGTATTGGTGAAAAGCATTTCATGCGTCACCTTATTGATGGTGATTTTTCAGCGAATAATGGCGGATGGCAATGGTGTGCGTCTACGGGAGTGGATACCACAGCGTATTTTCGTTTTTTTGATCCGCTGCGCCAAAGTGATCGTTATGATCCAGAAGGAACTTTTATTAAGTCTTATTGTCCAGAATTAGTGGATATTAGCGCTTTTGCTGTACACTTTCCGCATACGCGGGCTCGGGCTCAAGCAGAAAAAACAAGTTATCCGCGTCCTATTTTAGATTTAAAAGAAAGTCGTGCTAAAGCGAATGAAGCTTTTCGTGGGGGAGTAAAAAAGAAATGAGTAAAGTGATACGAGAAAAACTATCTTTGCCAGAAGGAAAAAACAAACTATTACTACATTCTTGTTGTGCGCCTTGTTCCGGCGAAGTCATGGAAGCACTGCTTTATTCAGAAATTAATTTTGAGATTTTCTTTTACAATCCTAATATTCATCCGATTCAAGAATACATCATTCGTAAAGATGAAAATAAGCGATTTGCAGATAAACATAATATTCCATTTATTGATGCAGATTATAATAAAGAGGATTGGTTTGAACGTACCACAGGTATGGAAAATGAGCCTGAGCGAGGCAAGCGCTGTACCGAATGTTTTGATATGCGCTTTGAAGTCACAGCCCAGCATGCACATCAGCACGATTTTCCTGTTTTTACCTCTTCATTAGGTATTTCTCGTTGGAAAGATATGAATCAAATTAATGGATGTGGATTACGTGCCGCAGAAAAATATCCTGATTTGATTTACTGGACGTATAATTGGCGTAAACAGGGCGGCGCTGAGCGAATGTACCAAATTGCTAAGGAAGAACAATTTTATCAACAGGAATATTGTGGATGTGTTTATTCATTACGTGATACCAATCGGTGGCGTGTAAAAAACAATCGACAGCGAATTAAAATTGGCCAAGTTTATTATCAAGTTGAAATTGAGTAAAACATGAGCAAATCACGCCTTCTTTTATTAATCATCTTAATTGAAGGTTATGTCGTATTAGCCTCTGAACTCCTTGCTATTCGTGAACTTATTCCTTTTGTGGGCTCGGGGACGGAAATTGTTTCCATTGTGATGAGTGCTGTATTATTGCCTCTTGCTATTGGATATCATGTTGGAGGTCAACAGCGAAATTACATGCGTTCACGTTTGTTATGTAACGTGCTCATTGCTTTGATTATTTTTGCATTTGGGTTGTCTTATGTATTTCTGGAATTCATTTTTTATGGCCTGAATGCTGTTGGCATCCATCATCGTATTTTGCAAACGGCTTGTTATTCTATCATATTTTTAGCTATCCCTGTTTTTTTACTTGGTCAAACAGTTCCCTTGGTGAGTAATTATTTTGGACAATCGCGCTTAAGCATTATTACCGGAAAAATGCTGTTTTTTTCCACGATGGGCTCTTTTCTTGGTTCTATTTTTTCAACATTAGTTTTAATGAATGTTGCTGGTGTACATATAACGGTTATTGTGACATTAGCTTTATTGGTATTGCTTATTCTCATTTTGTCGCGCCGATTATTTGCCATTGAGAACATTATTGCTGTGACAGTTATTGTGTGGGTTATGATGTTTAATAGTGGAAATATTCTGCATAAATTCAATATTGTTTCTTATAATGCCTACAATTTGGTAGCAGTAAATAAGCTGCCTGATGGTGGTCGCGAGTTATTCATTAATCGTTCTCATTCTTCAGCCTTGGATGCTAACGAACAGCCTATTTATTCTTATATACGTTATATTGAAAAAATCTTTATTGATCCCATTCAGAAGAAAAATACTGCATTACAGAAACCGCGTAATATTTTAATTTTAGGTGCCGAAGGATTCACGTTAGGATTGCATGATCATTTTAATCATTATACTTTTGTGGACATTGCTCCAAAAATTTATTCTATTACGGAGCATTATTTCCTTCATGCTCCGTTGACACCCAACAAAGAATTTGTTGCTGAATCTGCCCGAGCATTTGTACATTATGTAAGAAAAAAATATGATTTAATTTTTATTGATACCTACAGTCGTCTTACGTCTGTTCCGATGGAAACAACGACGCGAGAATTTTTACTGGAAATTCAACATCGATTAAACCGTGGAGGCGCTGTAGTCGTTAATCAAATTATGTCGCCGGATTTTCGCGATAGATTTAGTGTGCGTTACAACAATGTGTTTGCCAGTGTTTTTCCTGTGTATACAAGACAGGTTATTGGGCACTATAATCCTTGGGCAACAGGAGAAGAAGCCAGTAAACTTGCGAATGTACTTTATATTTATTACAACCGTCCTGATATTCTCGATCGCACTGTTTATACGGATGATAAAAATACCTACTCTCTAGATTGGGCTCGTTAATTCACACATTTTCCAGCGGTTAACCATCGCACAAAAAAGTTCAGCAGTTTTTTCTGCATCGTAAATGGCTGAATGTGCTTCTTTCGTATCAAAAGGAATGCCTGCTTTTTCAAGGGCTTTGGCTAAAACAGTTTGACCCAAAAAAACACCGGCTAACGAAGCCGTATCAAAAGACGTAAAAGCATGTAAAGGTAAATTGAGTTGATTTCTTTCTGCAGCTGTTTTAATAAAAAGTAGATCAAACCATGCATTATGTCCAACTAGAACCGCGCGATGGCAGTGTGCCGCTTTTGTGGCCTCTCGAATGGCTCGAAATAAAGTTTCTAGTACTTCTTTTTCTTCTTGGGCGAAGCGAAAGGGGTGATAGGGATCAATTTTATTAAATTCTAATGATTTGGGATCGAGTCGTGCGCCAGGAAAAGGTTGAACATGAAAGGATAGTGTTTCTTTATGGCACCATTGATTTTCATCATTAACGGTTAAAAATACGGCGGCAATTTCCAGCAATGCATCTGTGTGCGGCTGAATACCGCCTGTTTCTACATCGATAACTACGGGTAAAAACCCCCGAAACCAATGAGATAAATTTGTTTTTTTTTGTTTTAATTGTTGGTTCAACATAGACTCCATGGAAGTGTTTCTCCTGCACACAGAGGTATAACCCAATCATCGCCAAAAGGCAATTGTTCTGGAACTGTCCAATGTTTTTTCTGCAAAGTGATAGACGTTGTATTTAATGAAAGTGTATAAAATTCAGCGCCAAATCGACTGGTAAAGTTTTCTAATTTATCCATCGCGTCAGCTTTTTCAAAAATAGTAGCACACAGAGGTAAAGCAACGGGGGCATTATAAATGCCCGCGCATCCACAAGAGGATATTTTTTGTCCAACTGCATGAGGTGCACTATCTGATCCTAAAAAAAATTTTGGATTACCGCTTATGGCTGCTTGAATAAGCGCTTTTTGATCATCACTTGTTTTTAAAATGGGTAAACAATAATAGTGCGGTTTAATGCCTCCAGAAAGTAAATCATTACGATTAAGCCATAAATGATGAGGGGTAATGGTTGCTGCTACATGAGTAGGAGCTTGTTGAATAAATTCAACAGCGTATTGAGTTGAAATGTGTTCTAATGTAATGCGTAAGCGAGGAAAGTTCTTTATTAATGGAGATAGTTCATCTCGAATAAACGAAGTTTCTCGCTCAAAAATATCACAAAGAGGATTTGCGACTTCTCCATGAATATTTAATACAAGATTGTCTTGTTGCATTTGTTCAAATACGGGATATAGCTTTTTCAATGAATGAATGCCATTCTGAGAATGTGTCGTGACGCCTACTGGATAGAGCTTTGCGCTCAAAATATAACCTGCTTTTTTTGCCTTATGTATTTCTTCTGGGGAGGTGGTATCAGTAAGATAAAGGGTCATCCAAGGTGCAAATGTTTCTATAGTGCTATGTGACAGAATAGTTTGACGGTATTTTATAACAGCATCTGTTTGTATTAAGGGTTGCTTTAAATTTGGCATAACAAGTACTCGAGCAAATACTCGAGCTGCGTCAGCAATAGTATGTATAAGGGCATTTCCCTCTCGAAGGTGAATATGCCAATCATCAGGTTGAATGAGGGAGAGTGTTTGTTTCATATACTTAAGATCATAAGTGAAAAATTAAAAAACATCCAGAGAGTAGGCTGCTAAATAATGAGTGAAAAAAATAATGAGTGAAAAAACTTGACTTGTTGCTTTTTCTAATAAGATAATAGCCTCGATTTTTTTAACACTTCAAACGGAGAGAAAAATGGTAAATTTAAAAAAAGCGGCATTAGCTGTTTTGGCTTTAGGGGCGGTTGTATCATCTAACACTGCATTAGCAGCTATGTATGAACCTCCTCCAAGCATGGCAGCTCAATCTGAAGCTCCTAAGCATGGTCCTTATGTGGGTATCGGTTTAGGTGGAATTGGTTTTGAAAATCAATTAGATGGCCAAATGAGTGGTACATTTAATGATGGAACGCGATCAGCGGCAGGTTCTGTGAACTTAGATAATGCTGATGGTGGAAATTATGGTCTTAATAGCTACTTGTTAGTCGGTTATGGATGGACCTTCCCAAACAAAGTGTTTTTAGGCGGTGAAATTTTCGGAAACTTAACCAATGTCCCCGTTTCTGTTAATGCTAACGTTAATGGTCAAGGTGCAACAGACGGAATCGTTACAGCAGATGCTGCGGGCAATGCAAGTGGCACAATTAATCAAACTTTGCAAAATGTTTATGGAATTCGATTACTTCCTGGATATCAAGTCACTCCAAGTTCTGTCGTTTATGGTATTATTGGTTATGCTAGAGCACACACCAATACCAGTGCAGGTGGTGCCGGAGGTGGTGATCTTGCCATTGGCGACCTAGTTGATGAGACAGGTAGTGTCGGCGGTTCAGTTTCTAGCTCTTACAATTATAATGGCTTGCAATTGGGGCTAGGATCTATGATTAGCGTGACAGATCACATTGCTCTTCGTGCTGACCTTATTTGGACAGGATATGAAAGCCAAACCTTAACAAGTGGCTCATACACCGATCCAAATGGATTGGGGGCTGTACAAGGTTCTCTTAGTTCACAGCCGACAACACTGGAAGCAGATGTTGGCGTAATTTACATGTTTGATTAATACTAAATGTAATAATTTTTTTGAAGTGGGTAGCGGAGTGACTCACTTTAAGAAAGTTGTTTAGTAGAACCAAGGAAGGTTTTACTCTCTTTCTACTCTCCATTAAGGTAGTTCAATAAGTATTTCTTGCTAAAAAAATAACCAAATTGTTCAAAAATTGATTAACATTTGATTATTTCTCCCCTTTTTTCTAAAAAAACTACAAAATGTGCTTGACTTGGTTATTTTTGTCATTAGATAATGGCTGTGTTTTATTTAAGCACTGGATTTTCTGAGGGTATTTATCCTTTTGGGGCCCCTTGGGGTTTTATGCTCAAAGAAAGTCGAGTTTGGTTATGATAATAGATAATTCTTTACTTTTGGGAATTGTCTTTATTAAAAGATCTTTTAATAACATTGGAGAAAAACAATGGTAAGTCTTAAAAAAGCGGCATTGGCCGTTTTGGCTTTAGGGGTAACTGGTGTTGCAAGTGCGGCGATGTATGCGCCTCCTCCTGCTGCTGGTTGCACAGTTGGTAATAATGTTACTGTTCCTTGTGAAAAAAGAGGCTGGAGCTTTGCTGCTGATGCTCTTTATGTTCAAACCAATAACATTGGTGCAGTTACTTCTAACGTAACAGGAGTTGATGGGCATGATATTTCTACATCTTCTTTGAATGATAACATTGGTAACTTTGGAAATGACTGGAACTGGGGTTTTCAATTAGCTGCTGCTTATTACTTTGGCACAGGCAACGATGTAAACTTGAATTGGACACACTTTGTTCACGGTTCAGATCAAACTGTAACTGAAGCCGATGGTTTGTTAGAAGGTAACTACATTGCTGATACTTTGGTTACTGGTGCAGTTCAAGACCAAGTGACAACTCGTATAGACAACAATTTCAATTCATTGAATTTGGAATTTGGTCAACTAGTACACTTTGGTGAAAAAGTAGATACACGTTTCCACGCTGGTTTACAATGGGCCCAAGTTGATCAATCTTTAACACAAACAGGTACAAATACTGCAAACACAGTTGCTAATGATACAAATGTTATTGACAGCAATTTCGATGGTATTGGTCCTCGTTTAGGTATGGATTCATCATACAATTTCGGCAATGGTTTCAGCATATTTGGAAACATAGCTGGTGCTCTTTTAATTGGTAGCATCAACTCTTCTTCTACTGAAACTTTCACTGATGCTGATGGTACAGTAACAGGTCTCTTAACAAGTAGCTCTGATACAGGCAACACAGTTGTTCCTGAAGCAGAAGTTAAGTTAGGTGCTCGCTTTACTAAAGCCTTGGCTCAAGGTGACTTGACTGCTGAAGTTGGATACGAAGCTGTTAACTATTGGGATGCTCAAAACATTACTGATTACAATGATGTTGGCAATTCTGATGAAAACAATTTCGCCTACAACGGTATCTTCTTCGGTCTGAAGTGGATGGGCAATGCTTAATTTTTAATTGAGCATTCTCAGAAAAAAGCCCGCTTTTGCGGGCTTTTTTTTGCATTCTTCGCACTTGAGCGCTCGGTTTTGTTGCAAGCTGCATCGCCTTCAGTCATGTACTATTTGTACACTCCTTCGGCTGCTTCGCTTGCGCCTCACCGAACGCTCAATTGCTGTTAATTGCTGTTAATTGCTGTGAATGCATTCTTCCAAAGAAAAATTTATTAGAGGTGTTTTGCTCATGGATTTTATTAAACTCAGTCATCCTTATATTCAAAATCTTAAACCTTATCAGCCAGGAAAGCCTATTGAAGAGGTGCAGCGTGAATTAGGTATCAGTGATGTCATTAAATTGGCCAGTAATGAAAACCCTTTGGGCCCCAGTCCGTTTGCAACACAGGCAGCAGTCGAGGCAATGAAAAAAATTGCACTTTATCCTGATCCAAGTGGTTATGAGTTAAAGCATCAACTAGCAGAATTTTACACAGTCTCTCCGGATGAAATTACATTAGGTAATGGTTCAGACAATCTTTTAAGTTTGCTCATTCAAGGCTATGGCAAAGGGAAGTCAATACTCGTTTCAGAGTATTCTTTTGATAATTATGTACTGATTGCTCAAGGGCATGGCGTGGATGCTAAGATAGCACCTTCCAAAAATTGGGGGGTGGATGTTGAGGCGATGGCTGAAGCCATTAATGATAAGACAGGCATAATCTTTATTGCGAATCCAAATAATCCCACGGGTACTTACATTACGCATGATGAGCTTGTTTTTCTCCTTAAGCGCACCCCTGAACATGTTCTTGTGGTTATGGATGAAGCGTATTATGAATTTGCAACAGAATCTGATTATCCTCGAACACAAGAATTACAAAAAGAATATCCTAATATCATCATCACGCGTACCTTCTCAAAGGGTTATGGTTTAGCTGGGTTGCGTGTAGGTTATTCGCTGTCCCATCCGCAGATTGTGGATGTCTTGAATCGTATTCGATTACCTTTCAATGTGAGCGTACCGGCGATGGCAGCCGCGTCGGCAGCGTTAAAAGATAGACAACATTTGCAGGAATGTATTAAATTAAATCAACGCGGTAGAGAATATTTAACAAAATTTTTTCAAGAACTTGAATTATCACCGATTCCATCGGCAACAAATTTTATCACGGTGGATATGCGCCAAGATACAACGCCGCTCTTCCAAAAACTGCTAGGAATGGGTATTATTGTGAGACCTCTACATACTTATAAAATGCCGCATCATTTTCGTATTACGGTTGGTTTAGAGGAACAAAATAAAAGAGTGATTGATGCCCTGAAAACCATATTAGGAAAGTGAAAATGACACAACAAGCTTGCGACTTAACCAAAAAACATTGTGTTCCTTGTGAAGGAGGTATTCCAGCACTTGAGTATCATGCTATTAAAGAACACTTGAAAACGCTTTCAAATTGGGAGTTTAATGATAAGGAAAACAAAATTACACGAGTCTTTAAATTTGAGAATTATTATGAAACAATGGCATTTGTTAATGCTATTGCTTGGATTTCGCACAAGGAAAATCATCATCCTGATTTAGAAGTTTATTATAATCAATGTGTGGTGCATTATATGACACATGCTGTTAAAGGTTTAACAGAAAATGATTTTATTTGCGCTGCTAAAGTTGAGCAGTTATTAGCGATATAACATACTCACAGCAATTCATTTTTCGGTGAGGCGCAAGCGAAGCAGCCAAGGGAGTGTACGATTAGTACATGACTGAAGGCGATGCAGCTTGCAACAAAACCAAAAATTGAAGTGCGAAGAGTATATTTTTGTCCCGGTGGCACAGAGGATAGCGCGGCCCCCTCCTAAGGGGCAGGTCGCAGGTTCGAATCCTGCCCGGGACGCCATTTTAAAGAGAGCTACTCATGACCTATTCTGAGCATTTATTTGAAAAAGCTGTACATTGTATTCCTGGCGGAGTTAACTCGCCCGTTCGCTCTTTTTCAGGAGTCGGCGGTACACCTATTTTTATTCAGCGAGGTCAAGGAGCTTATTTGGTTGATGTTGATAACCATATGTATGTGGATTACGTGGGTTCGTGGGGCGCTTGTATTTTAGGTCATGCGCATCATCAAGTAACTGAAATTCTAAAAGAGACAGTCGAAAGAGGAACAAGTTTTGGTGCGCCAACACAGCTTGAAGTTCTGCTGGCAGAGAAAATTATTGCTAACGTTCCCTCCATTGAAATGGTACGTATGGTAAGTTCTGGAACGGAAGCCACCATGACAGCTTTACGCATGGCGCGAGCATTATCAGGCAAATCTAAAATTATTAAATTTGAAGGTTGCTACCATGGACATCATGACAGTTTATTAGTGAATGCAGGGTCAGGTGCTTTAACATTAGGGCAGCCTAGTTCTGCTGGCGTTCCTGAAGAAGCCATCGAGCATACTTTATTAGCACCTTATAATAATTTGATGAAAGTGCAACAACTTTTTGAGCAATATCCTAATGATATTGCTGGAATTATTGTAGAGCCTGTGGCGGGAAATATGGGTTGTGTTTTACCACAAGCTCATTTTTTATCAGGATTAAGAGAATTATGTGATCATTATCATTCTCTTTTGATCTTTGACGAGGTGATGACTGGATTTCGTGTTGCATTGAATGGTGCTCAAGGTCTTTTTAACATTAAACCCGATTTAACTTGTCTAGCCAAAGTCATCGGTGGTGGCTTGCCTGTGGGTGCTGTAGGCGGCCCAAAATCTTTAATGGAATGTTTAGCTCCTGTAGGAAAAGTGTATCAAGCAGGAACGCTTTCGGGTAATCCTTTAGCAATGGCGGCGGGTATAGCTACTTTGTCTTTATTAGAAGCACCTGGTTTTTTTGAAAAACTGACTACTTTAGGGCAAAAGTTAATACAAGGGATTAGTGAACGTGCTCAAGCACATCATATTCCACTGCATACAACACAAGCAGGTGCATTATTTGGGCTCTTCTTTTCAAAGGCTCCTGTCACTACATTGAAGGATATTGTACCCTCGCATGTAGACTATTTTCGCCGTTTTTTTCATGCTATGCTTAAAAAAGGTATTTATTTACCGCCTTCTGCATATGAAGCTTATTTCATTTCTTCTGCGCACACTGTTACAGAGGTAGAGAAAACGCTTCATGCAATTGATGAAATATTTGAAACGGTGAGACCATGATATGAAAAAATTAATAGTTTTATTAGCTTTAAGCGCTGTTTCTCCTATGGTTTGGGCAGATGCTTTTTATTGTACTGAAAATAATCAGTATATTTCGCCGGGAATGTCAATGGATGATGTTGAACAAGCTTGTGGAGCTCCTGATAGTACTCAAAAGACACAGCAATCGGTAACGAAACAAGTACCTGTTCAACAGCTCACGTTTAATATTGCGACGAGTACGTTCGGAAATTATCAAGGAACGGTTACACCAGGTATTCAATCCAGTAATATTCAAATTAATACAGGACAGTTAACAACTGTAGTCGTTGAGTCAAGCAATAATCGTATTACAAGCATTTCAGTGAATGGAACATCGGCTCAGTCGCTCTCAATGTGTGGAGGCGGTACTTTTGGCGTGGGTGATCCTCCCAGTATGGCCGTGAATAGTTGTGGTAATCCTGTTGCAGAAAATGACACCTATAAAAATGTCAGTACAGGACAGGAAGAGCCTGTAGAAATTTGGAGTTATATTCCAACAGACTATCAACCACCATTTCAACTTATTTTTGTGAATGGTCAATTGAAACAAGTGGATACGAGTGGCGGCGGACAATAATGCTTGTATGAAATACCATACTCCTCTACAATAAAAACCATTTTAATTATAAGACTATACGAACAATGACAGATATAACAGCAAATACTTCTCCTAATGAGCTTCTTCAACACATTGCACTAGAGTACATAAAAGAAAGAAGACGTAAACGGCGCTGGGGAATTTTTTACAAAATACTTTTTTTGGCATTAATTATCTTTGGTGTTTGGTTCGTAGCCTCTGAGTCAAGTGATGAAGATATTCGAGAAAAACCGCATGTCGCATTAATCGATATTAAAGGTGTTATGGATGATGACAGCACGAGCAAAGCGGACAACATTGCTGAAAGTCTTTCCATGGCCTATCGGGATAAAGGTACTAAAGCGATTCTTTTACGTATTAACAGTCCAGGCGGAAGCCCAGTTCAAGCGGATGATATTTATCGAGAAATTATGCGTTATCGAAAACTTCATCCGAAAATAAAAGTTTATGCTGTTTGTACCGATATGTGTGCTTCAGCGGCTTATTATGCAGCATCAGCAGCCAATGAAATTTATGCCAATCCTGCCAGCATTGTGGGATCCATTGGGGTGATTTACAATGGTTTTGGTTTTAATGACTTGATGAAAAAAGTCGGTGTTTCACGAAGGCTGGTGACTGCGGGTCAATATAAAGGGTTTATGGATCCTTTTTCTCCCGAGCAGCCCAAAGAAGAAAAAATGCTGCAAAAGATGCTCAATATAGTCCATCACCAATTTGAAAATCGCGTGAAAAAAGGTCGTGGTGATCGATTGAAAATAACACCCAATCTTTTCTCTGGTTTATTTTGGACAGGGACTCAAGCCAAGAAAATGGGGCTTATTGATGGTTTTGGCAGCGCCGGTTCAGTATCTCGCGAAGTTATCAAAATCAAGCGAATAGTCGATTACACGATGACTGAAAGCAGTTTAGACAAATTCGCCCGGCAATTAGGTATCGGAGCAACAACCACATTGCTACATGCTCCTGAAGCAACGCAACGATTATCTATGTAGCTGAGCATTCCAGATCG
>JAJZTL010000057.1 GCA_021848965.1 Pseudomonadota bacterium | reverse complement strand
ATTATTCGCAATGAAGAGTCATTCTTTAGCGCTAAAGAGTATATTATGTGTAACCCTCAAAATTGGAAAACTGATAAAATGAATCCAAATCCATTAAAAAAATAATTCAGCTGTTAATTCGCATTAAAGACTTCGCTATTGCAAAGTTCGAAAGCACTAACAGGACAAAGGTATCATGATTTGGTGCATTAAAAGATGATTCAAAAACACAAAAAAGAAGTTCACCAGAGACAGATGCGCGCATTGCTGCGAAACTTTGAAAGGTTAATTTTTTCTAAAATAACCAATTTAATAGCAAAAGAAAAACATTAATATAAAGCGTTATTGTTATACTTCCAAGTATTATGCCAATCAATAAAACTAAGCCATCTTTTTCAATTAAACCAATAGCTAATAGAGAAATTAAAGAGCCAAAAAGCATATTACTCAATGGAATGGGTAATATAAGCAAAATACTTAACCAAGTTAGTAAAATACCGACAAGAATTTCTATGCTTTTACTACTAAAAAAATGATAACGAGGTTTTATAATCTGCTCAATTTTTTGAAGATAGGGAATAGAATAATTAAAAATTTTTTTGAGAAGATCTGTTTGAATTGCTTTATTTTTGAGCCTTTTCGGCAGCCAAGGTACTTTTTTGGAAAAGATTAATTGCAAACTCAACAGAATAATAGGTAGACTAAAAAATGCAGCAACGCCAGGAATAATGCTTAAGGGTACAAGGCTAGGTAAAGAAAAAATCAATATTCCCATGCCATAAACGCGATGATTTAAAGATTTAACTAACTTTTCTAGTGTTATTTGCTTTTCTTGCATCACTTCTTCACAAAGCGACAACAACACTTGTGAGGTTCTAAGATCGTTTTTCACAATTTTTTTCAAATAAAGCAATAGACTCAACATGCGAAGTATGAGGAAACATATCCGCAATACCTGCTTCGCGCAAAATATACCCTTTTTGATTGACGAGAATATTAGCATCACGAGCCAACGTTGCAGGATTACAAGAAACATATACAATCACTTTAGGATCCCATTGCTCGATGGAATGAACAACTTCTAGTGCACCTGTGCGCGCTGGATCTAAAAGAATCTTATCATACTTTTGTTGTGCCCATGGCATCTCTCGAAAACTGAGATTACTTAAATCGGCAGAATAAAATTGCGTATTAGTCAGATGATTTTCTTGAGCATTAAATTGTGCTTGCTGAACCATCACCTCACTTCCTTCAATACCTACGACATTTTTTGCTTTTTTTGCTAATGGCAATGAAAAATTTCCTAAACCACAGAATAAATCTAAAATAGTTTCACTCGCTTGAGGATTTAATAGCTGCAAAGCACGTTGTACTAATTTATGATTCAATGCTGGATTTATTTGCGTAAAATGAGCTGGATGAAAATAAAAAGTTAAATTTTCTTCAGGTAGTCGATAAAATAGTGGTTGAGGCTTATCAGGTAAAAGCCATTCTAATTGTTCAATGCTTCCGGACTGCAAAAGAATCCAAAAGCCATGTTTTGTTCCAAAAGTAAACAATTTCTCACGATCGTGCTCTGAAAGAGGTACTTGATGTCTAATAATTAAAACACAGGCTTCATCTCCTGCAGCCACCTCAATTTGTGGAATATGGTGTTTTGCATCCAGCGAAGCAATTAAAATCCGTAAATTGCTAATATTTTTACCTACATTAGGAAAAAGAATATCACAGGTTTCCATCTCTGTTATACGACGGGGAGAAGTGCGTTCGCGAAATCCCACATACATTTTATCTTTTTTATCTGACCAACGCACACTTAAACGGGCGCGATGACGATATCCCCATGCATTAGAAGTGAATAAAGCGCGAGAAACACTCTCAGGTTCAACTTGGCCAAAATGTTTCAATTGTTCTAAAAGCACTGATTGTTTATGTTGGCGTTGTCCATCCGTACTTAAATGTTGCATACTACAACCACCGCATGCCGACAAGGCGTCAATAAAATAAGGACAACGAGCAGTAACCCGTTCTTGAAAAAGTTCTTGTACGCTGGCTGTCTCGCAAACTGCTTCATCAAAATGTTTATGACGCTTATAGGTGCGAGCTTCAACCATTTCCCCCGGCAAAGCACCTATAACAAAGATTGTTTTTCCTTCAACTCGAGCGATACCTCGTCCATCATGACTGAGACTTTCTATTTTGAACATAAATAACATCATAATGAACCTTCTCCCCATGAGGGAGAAGGTGCCTGATCAGGCAGATGAGGAATATTACTTAGTCGATACAACAACAATTTTAACGTTAGCTGTTACATCACTATGTAAATTTACAGGAATCACATATTCACCAATTGAATGAATAGGGCCTTCAGGCATGCTAATTTCACGCTTAAACACATCAATCCCAGCGCCTTTAATAGCTGCAGTAATGTCATGTGGTCCAACAGAGCCATATAATTTACCTTCATCGCTTGTCAATGCAGAAATTTGAATTGTAAGCTCATTTAATTTGTCAGCACGTTGTTCTGCTTCTATCAACAATTCAGAGGCCTTTTTTTCTAATTCAGCACGGCGCAATTGAAATTGTTCTAGATTTTTCTGAGTCGCTCTGACGGCCTTTCCTTCAGGCAATAAATAATTACGTGCGTAACCAGGTTTGATATCTACTGTATCACCTAAATTACCTAAGTTACGTACTTTTTCCAATAAAATAACATTCATGAATTTTACCTCTATAAAAAATATTCAAAAAATTCTATAAAAACCTGCGAACATTCCAGATAGTATCTATCCAAGCTAATAAAACTACAGGAATTATTGAAAAGGGAAACAACAGAATACACAAAACATAAAAGAGCAATATAGCCCCTTTAAATTGAATTCTTTGTTTAATTCCATAATGAATCACGCTAAATCCAGCTATTAGAAACAATGCTATCCATATAGGAAAAGTGGCAATAGCCCAATCGTAAGACTTAACAAAACCAAAAACGGTACAAATTACAGCCAATACACACAACATCCATCTCAAACGAATCCCTTTTATTTCCAAAGAAAGTCCGCCAGGATTAAACATGAATGCCTGAAGTCCTCGCCCAATAAGCAAAGCCAGCAGACTCTGTAATACATAGACAGTGGTTTGTAAGCCTAATAAGTAATAAACGATTTTTTCAATAAAACCTCGTATAGTTGTCACACTTTGAGGGTTAGCTCCCGCATTTTGATATAAATCAACTAAGTTTTGAGCATAAATATCATTTAGATCAGGAATTAACCAATAAAGGAAAACAACAAATACTATAGCTATGAAGAAAGCAAGTTCTAAAACATAAGCCCATGAAGCAGTTGCTCGCAACAATAAAGCAAGTCCCCAGACAAATCCATAGGAAACAAGACTTTCTATCGCTACTGCAACAGTCCCCATCATAAAATAAGCCATTAAGATAGCAGGAATAATGCTCCAGCATAGAACAAATAGTCCATCTCGAGAGCCTTTTCTCAACGTTACAAAAGCAACAATCGCAAGACTAGCCCAACCTAAAAAAGGAAACGCGGCAGTCAGCATTGCTGCAATGGTCGCCTCGCGACGCCCTTTCATGAGAAATGCGCCTAATTTATTTAAGCCAAGCAAAAAATTTTGACGCATTGAGTTCATGTATACTTCCCCATTAGTTCACAGATTTTAACTATGGTTAATGATGGTTATCACAGTAGGGAATTAAAGCAAGATAACGCGCGTGCTTAATTGCTTTATTTAAACGGCGTTGTGTTTTTGCATTGATGCCAGTGATCCGACTAGGAACCATTTTACCTGTTTCTGTTAAATGATTTCTTAAGCCATTGATATCTTTGTAATCAATATCAAAAGAAACTGTCTCTTCTGAAAAAGAACGTGAAAATTTTCGTTGTTTTGAATACCCAGCCATCTTTTACTCCTTATCTTTATTGTGCTCTTTTACGTAAGCTTGTTTTGGATGTTCACCGTGGTGTTCTCCATGTTGCTCAGCTCTACCTTCTCGCCCTTCTTTTTCTTTTTTCATCATAATTGAAGGTTCTGTAATAGCTTGCTCACATTGTAAGATTAAATGGCGTAATACAGCATCATTGAAACGAAAAGCGTCTCTTAGCTCATTTAATTCCTCTTGGCTACATTCAACATTCATTAATAAATAATGAGCTTTATGAATTTTATTGATAGGATAAGCTAATTGCCGTCTTCCCCAATCTTCTGTTCGATGAATTTTTCCACCATTTTTTTGAATCATACCTTGGTATCTTTCTAGCATACCAGGCACTTGCTCAGATTGATCAGGATGTACCAAAAAGACTATTTCGTAATGTCTCATATTGATTATTGCTCCTTATGGATAAAAGCCTTCGTTTTTTATAATTTTTTAAGAATAGAACGTAAGGCAAGGTTTTATTATTTTCATATGCGGTGCATATGGCGGAGAGACAGGGATTCGAACCCTGGAAGGGCGTAAACCCTTAACGGTTTTCAAGACCGCCGCTTTCAACCGCTCAGCCATCTCTCCAAAGAAGCAGCAGTATATCAAAACTATTTTAGAAGTTCAAACCCTATATAGCAAAAATTCTAGAAAGGTTGAATTAATCTTCTTTTAAAACTATACTGAAAAAACCTAAGTTTGATTAAAAGAGAGATTAAAATGTCAATTGTTTATAATGGTTCCAAGCTGTTAGTTGATTGTCTTATTAAACAAGGTGTTAAACGAATTTTTGGTATTCCAGGAGCAAAAATTGATGCCGTATTTGATGCTTTATTGGATTCTCCTATTCAATTTGTTTTATGTCGACATGAGCAAAACGCGGCTTTTATGGCTGCAGCTTATGGTCGCTTGACCGGGGAACCTGGCGTTGTATTAGTTACTTCAGGTCCCGGAATCTCCAATTTAGCTACGGGGCTTCTAACAGCTACAACGGAAGGCGACCCTATTATTGCTATTGGAGCTAATGTTTCTCAAAATACAAAATATATGTCAGCTCATCAAGGCGCAAATAATATTAAGCTGATGGCCGGCGTTACAAAAGCGCAAATGGAAGTTCCAACGGTAGAGTCCATACCTGAAATTCTTGAGCTCTCTTTTCGTATTGCTAAAACACCCCGTTCTGGCGCGGTATTTATTAGCCTACCACAAAATATTAGTCTTGAACCAACAAACGCAAAAGTTTTTTCATACCCATCGAGCGTACTATTAGGCCCTGCTAATATAAAACTTATAGAAGAAACAGCCAAAATCATTAACGAAGCCAAAAAACCTTTATTGTTAGTTGGCCAAGAGAGTAGTCGTCTTTTAAATTCCATGGCAATACGTTCTTTAGTAGAAAAAACGTCCATTCCTGTTATTTGTACCTACCAAGCTACCGGTGTCGTTTCTAAAAATTTAGTTAGCTATTTTGGAGGTCGTGTTGGATTATTTAAAAATCAACCAGGCGATTTACTGATAAATGAATCTGATTTAATTATTACTGTTGGCTTTAATAGCGTTGAATATGAACCAGAAGCTTGGAATGATAAAAACAACTGTAAGATTATTCATATTGACTATAACTTGGCAGAAGTACGCGAAAAATATTCTCCTATTGTTGAGCTAATTGGCGATATTGCAGAAACCATTACAACATTAATTCCTCTGCTCAAAAAACATAATTGTACATACTATGAGTCAGCGCATCATCAGCTTATTGAAATAATTGAACAGGGAAAACAATATAACAACACCCCTATTCATCCTCTTCGATTTATTTACGAACTTCAGCAAGTTGTAGATGAGAATGCAATTATAAGTGTCGATATTGGTTCTGTTTATATGTGGATGGCTAGATATTTTTTAAGCTTCCAGCCACATCATTTGTTATTTAGTAATGGTCAACAAACATTGGGTGTTGCTCTACCTTGGGCTATTAGCGCTAAATTAATTTATCCTCAAAAGACAATTATTTCCGTTTCTGGCGATGGTGGATTTTTGTTCTCTAGTATGGAGCTCGAAACAGCGGTTCGGGAAAAACTGCATATTATTCACTTTGTCTGGGTTGATGGCTCATATGATATGGTCAAAGAACAACAGTTAATGAAGTATAATCGAGAGTCCGCTGTTCAATTTGGTGCTGTAGATTTGGTTAAATATGCCGAAAGTTTTGGTGCTAAAGGTTATAAAATAGCCACTGCGGAACAACTAGTGCCGATTATGAAAGAAGCTCTTTCTGCAGATGGTCCTGTATTAGTAGAGATTCCCATTGACTACAAACACAATCCTGAATTATTTAAAACCGTAATTGATTCTATTCACAATTAATTTACAGAGGAGATATCACATGCATTCAGAACGCTATGAAAAAGGTATGAATGTTTTAAAAGAACATTTAGGCGAGCAAGCTGAAAAGTATATTGAAGCTATTCGTGAAGTTGCCCCCAATTTTGCGAGAGTTAATGTTGAATTTGGCTTTGGCGATCTTTACAGCAGCCCTGTTTTGGACGCCAGAACACGTGAATTATGCACCGTAGCAGCATTAACAGTTCAAGGTTTTTCATTACAAGAATTAAAAATTCACATTGAAGCAGCTTTACGTTGTGGAGCCACTCAAGATGAAATTGTGGAAATTATTACACAAATGCTTGCTTATGTCGGCTTTCCTGCGGCCACTAACGCTATTTTATTAGCAAAAGAAATTTTTAAAAATTATAAAAATTCTTAATTAACGTGAGTTTGGGATAAGCTAGTCAAGAAATATTTGAGATATAGAGTTTAACAGTGTTTCTTGGCTTTAAATGCTTATCCAAAACTCACATTATAAAATCAACCAAGGTGCTCATCATTAACCTCAGCGTCCCTATCCATAATTTGATTAAATAATCCATTTTTTTTGATAATTTCGAGTCCTTGATTAAAATTAGAAACAATTTCTTGCGCAGCAAGATTCTTTCTAGAAATTCCCACGTACAATTTTTTGTAGATTAAGGGAGGATTCATAAAAACAAGCTTTTCTTGATAATCAGAAGGAAGTTGGTGCTCTAGGATATATTCTGCTGTATATTCATCGATCAGCGCCAAATCAACTTTCCCTTCATAAAGTTGTGTAAGGTTATCCTCATCAGAATCAGCATACATCTTAATGAGCTGCTTATTTTTGTCAAAAGCCGCCGCATTGATATAACCATTGACTACACCAAAGTGATATTCTTTCATTTCATTTAATGTCTGGGATATGCTTTTATCAGGTTCTGAATTTGGATAATGAATATTACTCCCCACTTCTTTATAAAATCCTATAGGACTTTCTGAAAATGAGTCTGTATATAAAATATCCTTGGTTCTCTTTTTACTATAATATTCAGGAAATAAGCCGTCTAACTCTCCTTGATTCACTGCTTTTACAGCATCATCCCACGGCATAAATACAATTTTCACCTGATCATACCCAGCCGCTTTAAATGCAGCTAAAACAATTTCATACGCATAACCTTTGCTATTTGTGCTGTTTTGTACATATGGCGGCCATTCAGCCGTCCCCAAAACAATAGATTTAGCTTGAGCAAGCATAAAAAACAAAGGAAGAACAACAACTAATAAACACTTTTTATAAAACATTTTTACAACACCACATTATCTAACTATGACAGGGTAACCTTTCAAAGTATACTCTGATTGAAATAGCAAAGAAAAGCATCTAACATAAAAAGAAGCCAATTGCTGTGAGTGTATTTAAACCTTCAGTGCTAAAAAATTTTCATCAAAATTCTGATTGTTTAATACTATTTTAATGTTAATGGAGTATATTAATTGCCATGCCTATATTAACTCTGTATAAAGAAGCCGCATTGCCAAAATTAAACAGCTTTCTGCAAGCGTGCATAGCATTACAAGAAAAAAAACTTACTGCTGAACCATGGGTACCTATTTCATCTGATTACTCTCGTCAAACTCTTCATGAGCTTATTTCTTTTTTAAGTGAACTAACTCAACATAACGGCTTGAATTATTGGAACAATCAGACGAAATTCGATGTAATTGATAAACTACATCAGCAATTTACCGGAGGACTCTACAAATTTGTGCCCGCCTGTTTTGATCAGCTATCTTATGAGATGTCTACTCTATACCTAGATTTTTTAAACAGTATCAATTTCAACGAAGATTTAACCAAGGCTACAAAAGCACTTTTTTTTGGAAAAAATCTAGGAAAAATGCTTCTTTTTGTGAAAGACAATACACAACAGTCAAGGGAGTTATTTGAGCTTGCTACAGCGTCACCTAGTGATTTACGGTATGGAAATGCAACAGAAAATTTAGAGACTCTCTTCATGCTCACTACAGCTAAATTAGCCCAATCTTCCGGGCATAGTTCTTCAGAAGTTACAAGTATTATGCAAGAATACGAAAAACAAGCAAAAGAGCTACTGGCTATCTTTTTAAGACAACCTCTTCCAAAAATATTTCTTTACGGATTTAATGGTGCTTATGTTCAAATATCAGAAGGCAACTCAGTTCATATAGGCCAGGTTATTGGAGCAACTCCTATGCGGCTATCTGCTGGAAGTACAAGTATAGCCAATAGAGTATTTGATTCCGTAGGAATACTTCCTGGCTTGCGAGGAGTTCTGTTGGAGTTTCTATTATCGAAAGAAAGGGAATTATTCAACGAAGCTCACAACAAAGGTTATCGGGGAGAATTAATGTCTTTTGGAATGTTAAGTGAGGTAAAACGAACGTTTAATTATGAAGAGTGTGACAATCGCACCCAGGCATTAAACGCATGGGTTAATCAAGTACAAAAAAAACTACAAAGCTACATAAACACAAAAAGACCTTTCATTTCAACTGATGAAAATAAGAAAATTCTTGCTCAATATATAATTAATTCAATACAACGAATGAAAGACGTTCTGAAGAATGAACCCTTGTTTCATTATTATAATACGATGCTGGGGAAATTATTAAGTATCTTTTTGCAGTCAAGCCTTGATCATAATAATTTGATTAAAGATGATAATATTTCCCATGGAGAATTAGGGCTGATTCTCACTCAGAGTTTAAAGGAGTTATTTGCAGTTATTCGTAATATAAGTATTGACAACAACCCTTCCATTTTTTGTAAAGCTTTAAATCAGGATGAGTGGGACCTATTTAAAGCCAGCGTAAAAGATGAATATGCACCAACTTGCACAACTATTGCTAAAAAAACTGTTTCACGAAAAAGGCCTTGGGGAGCTTCCGACACTCCGCATAAAATAAGACCAACATTATTAACATCAGCATGGACATTAATCTGGCATACTCGGCTACTTAATCACTCAATACAACGACTTGTTCCAAACGAAGTAAAAGAAGTATTAGATCCTGTAACCACTTCCAAAAAGTTGTTGTAATCCTTTTTTTAGCACTATACTTTAAAGACTAAACTAACTTAGGATGAAATCTATGAATAAAAATAATCAATGTGTTTCTTCGTTAAATGAAATTTTGGCTAATACTTATGCCATTTATCTGAAAACGCAAAATTTTCATTGGAACATTGAAGGTCCTCATTTTTATGCCTTACATAAACTTTTTGAAGAACAATATGAAGAACTGGCAGAAGCTGTAGATACCATTGCTGAACGCATTCGTTCATTAGGGCACAAAGCTCCGGCAAGCTTCAATGCTTATCAACAATTAAGCAATATTCAAGAAGGTAATATTCATGCTAAAACGCAAGAAATGCTGCAAACATTAGCCAATGATCACTTATCTCTTTGTGAACAGCTAAAAAAAGCTCATGCTCTTGCAGACGAAGTTTCTGATATTGGAACAGCAAGCCTTATTGAAGATAGAATTAGGGCTCATGATAAAGCTCATTGGATGCTCATTTCATCGTTATAAGATATTATTGTTTGGGTCGCAACAGAAAGAAGGCGACCCCCTGCTTACCATGATAAAATAATCTTTCCTGAATTTCCCGATGCGATGGCATCAAAAGCCTGTTGAAAGTCTTCTGCTTTATAATGATGTGTAATCACAGGTTTTACATTAAGACCGCTTTGCAACATTGCTATCATTTTATACCATGTTTCAAACATTTCCCGACCATACACGCCTTTAATGGTTAAACATTTAAAAATGATATAATGCCAATTGACTGAAAAATCTTCAGGAGGAATACCCAGAAAAGCAATTTTCCCACCATTATTCATGTATTCTAACATTGAACGTACTGCTGTAGCATTTCCTGACATTTCTAATCCAACATCAAACCCTTCTGTCATGCCCAATTGTGTCATAACATCACCGAGAGACGTATGTTGAGGATTAATAGCTAATGTTGCTCCCATTTTACGTGCTAAATCCAAACGATATTCATTCACATCAGTAATGACTACATGTCGAGCTCCAACATGTTTTGCAATAGCCACTGCCATACAACCAATAGGGCCCGCTCCAGTGATAAGAACATCTTCACCAACTAAATCAAAAGTTAATGCGGTCAAAACCGCATTTCCCAATGCATCCATCATTGAAGCCACATCATCATCAATACTGTTGGGAATTTTGACTACATTGGTTGCAGGAAAAGATAAATACTCTGCAAATGCACCTTCACGGTCACAAGCTAAGTTGACGATATGTCGACATAAATGACCTTTTCCAGCATGACAATTGCGACAATACCTGCATGTAATATGCCCTTCTCCGGAAACACGTTCACCGATTGCCAATCCCTTGACATCAGTCCCTAATTCAACGATTTCCCCCACGAACTCATGCCCAACATGCATTGGAACTTTAATCGTTTTTTGTGCCCAAGCATCCCAGTTATAAATATGAAGATCAGTACCGCAAATTGCTGTTTTTTTTATCTTAATCAATACGTCATTTGGGCCAACCGTAGGTTTTGGAACATCCATCATCCATAAACCAACTTCTTTTTTTGCTTTAACTAATGCTTTCATCTTATATAACCTTCAATTCACGACCCACTTTGGCAAATGCAGCAATAGCTTTATCCAAATGTTGGCGTTCATGCCCTGCAGACATCTGAGTGCGAATGCGTGCTTTCCCTTGAGGAACAACAGGATAAGAAAAACCTATCACATAAATACCTTCTTTTAACAATAAGTCTGCCATTTGTGACGCTAATTTAGCATCGCCCAGCATGACAGGAATAATTGCATGCTCTCCTGGAACTAATTGAAATCCAAGTTCTTCCATGCCTTTTCTAAAATAGCGGCTATTTGCATGGAGCTTTTCTCTTAATTCATCGCTTTGTTCTAATAAATCTAATACTTTGATTGAAGTGGCGGTAATTACAGGCGCTAAGGTATTCGAAAATAAATAAGGACGCGAGCGCTGTCTGAGCCATTCCACAATTTCTTTCTTACCGCTCGTGTATCCTCCAGAAGCGCCTCCTAATGCTTTACCCAACGTACCTGTAATAATGTCCACTCTATCCATCACTCCACAGTATTCCGGAGTACCGCGTCCCTTCTCACCCATAAATCCCACAGCATGAGAATCATCTACCATTACCATAGCATCATATTTTTCTGCTAAATCGCAAATAGCCGATAAATTGGCGATAATACCGTCCATTGAAAACACACCATCTGTTGAAATAAGACGAAAACGTGCGTTTTTAGCTTCTTTTAGTTTTTCTTCTAAATCATACATATCGTTATTAGCATAACGAAAACGTTGTGCTTTACAGAGACGAATACCATCAATAATACTTGCGTGATTTAGAGCATCACTAATAATGGCGTCTTCTTCGCCTAGTAATGTTTCAAATAATCCACCATTGGCATCAAAACAGGAGGAATATAAAATAGTATCTTCGGTCTTTAAAAAGTGACTGATCTTTTTTTCTAATTCTTTATGAACTGTCTGAGTACCACAAATAAAACGTACCGAAGCCATACCATAACCATATTGTTCCAATGCTTCTTTTGCGGTTTTAATTAATTCTGGATGATTCGCCAACCCTAAATAATTATTGGCGCAAAAATTAATCACTTCTTGATGATTCACCTCAATAGCCGCTTGTTGCGGTGATTCAATAAAACGTTCGGATTTATATAATCCTGCTGTTTTCAACTGTTCTATTTCTGATGTAAGATGTTTTAGAAAAGTCATGCTCATAAAGTTCTCCAAATTAGCGTTTTAAACCTGGTATATCGGACAAGCCTTCTGGCATTCCAGGCATAGGAGGCGGTGTTTTTTTATTCTTCGCTTGCTCGGCTGCTGTAGGTGTATTATCTATCTTTACGTTATTATATCCTTGAAGTTCTAATAACTTTTTTAATTGCTCTCTCTGCTTAAGTGTTCCTTTAGAAATAACCAGTGTTTCGTTAAGATTAGGATTGTTTGCCTTTATTGTGGAAGCAAGGAGTGAAATTTTAGCATTATCTGCATCAGGTATGTTATGTTTTTTAAAAGCAGCATTACTTACTTTAATTGTACCTTTATCATCTACTTGTAGCAAAGGAGGAACATCATTAGGGTGACCTACAGGATTCACTGAAAATCCCTTAGAAATATCCTTATCATCTTTTACTTGGCATACAGTATACTTACCTTTTAAGTCCGTACTTAAATGCGCATTCCATTTTTTTTCAAACTCAGATGCTGAGACTCCTTCGGCAGGTTTTGGTGCATCAGGATCAGCTGGCCCTGCTTCAACTTTTATATCTTCATCCGCAACTTCTTTTTTCACCAAATTAGGATAGTAATCAACAAGATATGCTGTAAGGTATTCTTTAGCTTTTGCCTTTTGCGCGTCTTCATTGTCTTCATCGTCTTCATCGTCTTCAGCTGTAAATTCAGGGTATTTTGCTGGAGACTCACGGTTAAGCTCACTCAGATCAGTTACTCTATGTTCTGTTTGTAGCGCTGCTGTAATGTCAGCTAATTCCCAATCATTCCAAGGTTTATCTATTCCAAGCTTTTTTCCTGCAACATATAGATTATAAGCATAGTTCATACCGTCAGGTGCACCGACTGTTGAATCACCCCCAGTGGGAGGAACGTCACCAAAATCCTTATAATGTGTTCTAAGTGCTTCAAACCGATCACCTGCCCCTTTTCCCAATTTACTGCTTATAAAGCTTTTTCCTTGATTTCTTTCCGCCTCACTCTGTTGAATAAATTCTGCTGGCATAAAATTCTCTCATTTTTAAATATTAAACATTTTTTAGCTTGTTATTTAGGCTTCATTGCTGGAGTATTTGCTCCTTCAATACTCGCTTTGTATCCTAATTTATTCAATGCATCTACAAGCTCTTGAGTTTTTTCTGGTGATTTACCTGAAAGTACAAAATTCGATACACTTGGGTTTCTTGCCAAAAACACCACAGCAACGGCTTTTGCTTTCTCTTCAGGTGAAAATCCATCCCACTGTTTTCCACTTCGCACCGTAAGTCCAGTGGGTTCAGAATCCATTAGAGAAGAATCAGCAGCAGATTCTTTTCCCGTTAATTTAATGGCAAAACCTTTCGACACATCGCTGTCATCTTTATAGTGACAAGGTACAATTTTCCCTCTCAAAGATGCATCCATTTGGCTATCTAAACTTTTTTCAAAAGCTTCTTTAGTTACTACCACAGAAGCGAAGCTTTCACTGGATTCTAACTTAACGCTATCTTTATCTTCTTTCTTTACAACTAAACTGGGATGATACTCAACAAGATAAGACTGGAGTAGTTTTTTTGCTATTATTATCTCATCTGTGTCAGACGATTTAGGGTAATATTCATCAGATGATAGCTCAAGATTCTCTGCATCTTCATCTAACGCTTTTTTAATACTTTCTGGCATTTTTTCAAGGTTTTCAATTTTCATTCCTATTTTATCTTGTAAAACACTTATTGCCCATTGCAAATTTCGAAGATAAATATTGGCTGCGACTTGTTTTTTTTCAGTCTCTGAATCACCTATTAACTTATCCATATCAGCTTTTGTCATCGCTTCATAGCCAGTCGCCGTATCTGTAAATACTGTCGTTAATTCTTTACGCATTTCTTCAACTTCTTTATGAGCACTACCAGAATCTAAAAAACCTGCACCTGCTTTTTTAGAATTCATATAAGCTTTTGCAGCTGTCCTTTCTTTTTTTTGTTGGGGAATATATTGATATGGCATGAAAAATTCCTGATAAAATTATTACTTATTAACCGAAATTATCCTCTATTGCATAAGTTTTGACAAGTCAATTGAGTGTCTGAACTAGGATTAAACAGATTAAGGGATTTACTATGAGCTTGCTTTCATAGTTCATCATATAATCTGTTTAATCCGAGTCCTAAAACCAACCAAACCCTTTTGCCATAATGGCTAATACCGTGCCAATTAAACCAAAATTCCAAAAAATAAGTTTATTCGTATTATGAGCAATTTTGAGTTCAATGCTGGCCAACAGACTCTCTTTCGTTGCATTTGCTGTGGAATCAATTTTCATGGTCATTTCCTGAAATTTTTTATCCACTTCCTCAAATTTTTTATCCACATTTTCAAATTTCCTGTCAACCATTTCAAATCGATGATCAATATCTTGCTTGATGTAGTCAAAACGAAAATTCATTTCTTTTCTGAGTTCTTTATTTTCTTGTTTTAATTCAAAAATAGCTTCATTAAATCGGGTTTCTGTAACTAAACCAGAATAGCAAAATGGCTCATTTTTTTTAGGAATATGCTTTGGCAAAGAAACTGAATGAGAATGATGTTGGACTTTGGACATAATTAAACGCTCCGTAAACGCTAAAAATTTAACTATATTATACTATAAATTTTGCATAGATTGTCAAGATTGGGATTTCGTAGGCAGGGCTAACGCGTCTAAATTCTTGTAAAATAAAGGCCTTTAGCACATAAAACATTAAAATTTTTGTTCAAATTGCCAATGAAATCGCTAAACGTAGGGGTAGGTCTTGTGCCTACCCGCCAAT
>JAJZTL010000056.1 GCA_021848965.1 Pseudomonadota bacterium | reverse complement strand
ATTTGAACAAAAATTTTAATGTTTTATGTGCTAAAGGCCTTTATTTTACAAGAATTTAGACGCGTTAGCCCTGACTACCATTTGAAGCAAATTCTTTTGATGCCATTATGTGTAATCAGTCATTGCATCATTTAGACAATCCTGAGGAAGACTTTCCACATCAAAGGCATTTCTTTGAACAGGCGCATCGTGCATTAAAACCAGAAGGACAATTAATCATTAGTACTATTACTCATGATCAGTTACGGCACGGTGTCTGGTGGGGAGATTTAATTAAACCCGCAGTAGATCGCATGATCCCCCGATTTACCTCCCTGAATCAATTAGAGCAATTATTAAGACAGGCACATTTTGAAATAACGCATCAAATTGTGCCTGTTAATATTATTATTCAAGAGAAAGGTTATTTCGATTATAACTCCTTGCGCAGTGAAGAATTTCGTAATGGCGACTCGCATTTTTCACTGTTAACTCAGGATGAATTAAAAAAAGTGCTTGGCAAATTAGACGAACTTGAACATGAAGGCCTCATTGATAATTATATTCAAGAACGAGAAAAATTACGTCAACAATATGGGCAAGTAACGTTTTTTATTATTCGCAAAAAGAGAGAAGTATAATGAAAGGCTCTATTAGTCATAATAAAGCATTATATCGGAACTTGGTTAATAAACTTTTTGCAAAAGCCGCAGGCGGCGATAGGCGTCCTCGTTTTTTTTCAACGAAAACTATTTTTCCAGAAGGATTAGCTTTTGAAAAACGTTTTGCTGAAATTCAGAATGAAATCCATCATTTAACAGAAAATAGGGTATTAACGCGTTATCAAGACATTGATGCGAAACGCTCGGCAGAGGTGTCCAATGATTGGCGATTATATTATATTTACTTTTTAAAAAAGACGAATGAGCAAGCAAAAAAAGATTGTCCGGTGATTTTAGATATTGTGCAACGGATTCCCCATGCGATTAATGCAACTATTGCCTTGTTAGAACCGGGGGTGGAATTAGCACCGCATTGTGGACCTTATGCAGGCATGCTGCGGTATCATTTAGGCATTCGTATTCCGAAAAATAATCCTCCTTCGATCCGCGTGGATAAAGAATGGTATACCTGGCAAGAAGGCAAAAGTATTGTGTTAGATGATGTTTTTGAACATGAAGTAGTCAATAAAAGTGATGAAACCCGCATTATTCTCATGATAGACTTTCTGCGTCCCATGAATAAGCTGTATCATCAATTAAATTATTTTTCGATGGTTTGGTTGAATCGTCATTGGGCTGAACATTTTATTAATACAACGAATAATAAAAGTCGAGAAAACATTCATGAAAAAAGTGATTATCATTACGGGAAGTAGTCGCGGTATTGGTGCAGCAACAACGCTAAAAGCAGCATCACAAGGGTATGCAGTTTGTATTAATTATATACACAATGAAAAAGCGGCTAATCAAATTGTGAAGGAGATTGTGTCTCATAACGGTGAAGCCATTGCTGTTCAAGCGGATATTAGCCAAGAAGATGATGTAAAAAAGTTATTTGCACGAGTAGATGAAAAATTAGGAAAACTAACCGCGCTAGTAAACAATGTGGGCATACTGGAACAAAAAATGCATGTTGTTGATATGGATAAAAAACGTTTAGAACGCATTTTTCAGACCAATGTCATTGGCTATTTTTTATGTGCTCAAGAAGCGATAAAACGCATGTCAACTCAGCGTGGAGGAAATGGTGGCGTTATTGTTAACGTTTCATCTGCCGCTTCACGCTTGGGTTCTGCAGGAGAATATGTGGATTATGCAGCATCGAAAGGAGCCATTGATTCGTTAACTATTGGCCTTTCCAAAGAAATTGCTGCAGAAGGAATTCGTGTGAATTGTGTCAGACCCGGTTTTATTTATACGGATATTCATGCCAGTTGCGGTGAGCCTAATCGAGTAGATCAAAAAAAATCGTTACTTCCCTTAAAGCGTGGCGGACATCCAGAGGAAATTGCAGATATTATTATGTGGTTACTTTCAGAACAAGCCAGTTATGTGACGGGGGCGTTTATTGATGCTGCTGGCGGGTTGTAAGAGGTTGTTTGATTAAACCACTATATCACCAAGACTGAAAGAGGTAATGAAAATACTGGCCTTTCCCCTATCATTACAGCACCATTAAATCTACCCAGAGTTAGTGCAGTTTTTTCTCCGGGTATGTTAATAGCGTTTAATGCACGAGCACAAAAAGCTCTCGATAATTTTTATGAGAAATATTATATGATGAATAGAACGTCAAATTTAATCGGAATTTTAGGTGGTATGGGACCAATCGCGTCCGCAGAATTTATTCGAACAATTTATGAGTGTTGTGCGATAAGTTTATTGGAGCAAGAAAAACCGCAGATTATTCTTATGTAATGGTATAGATTATGAATATTGTTAAAATTATGAAAAATTTATCGATGATATGTTTTTGAACAAGAGCCTCTTCCTATAAATCATCCTTTTCGAAAATTGCCGAATGTCTTAGCAACGCCACATTTGGGATATGTGACGGATAACAATTATAGAGTTTATTTTAATGAAATAATTCAAGATATTGATTGTTTTATGAGGCAAAAGCCAATACGTATAATAGACTTCTTTCGAAACTGATTCTTTTGCTTTATGATACAGCAGCCAATACGCATATGTGACAGGTGAATTTATTGATGCGGCTGGCGGGTTATAATATTTTCTCTTTGAAAGAAAGCTCGGACACCCCAACGGACCACATAATCAACAAAACTGAAAGCTGTGGTAAGCGTTGTCAGAATAATTAGGTACTGAATTAGAATGATTGGAAGTTGGTGAAAAGATAATTGAAAGAGCACAACGATAATCAACATCAATTGAAACACAGTATTGGTTTTACTGATGACCGTCGGTTGAAATTCAATTTTTCTAAAAAAGAAATACCATGAGGCAGCTCCTCCCATAATCACAACGTCGCGTGTAACCATGAGCGTGGCGAACCACCAGGGAATTTGATGATTTAAGGCTAAAGCAATATAACTTGAAATAACCAAAAATTTATCCGCAAGAGGATCGCCAAAAGCACCCAATTGAGATTGCCATTGAAAATGCCGAGCAAGAAAACCGTCTAAGCCATCAGAGATACTGGCAAGTATGAAAATAAAGAATGCAAAGGTATAATATTCGTCCAATGTACAATAGAGAAAAGGAAATACCATGAGCAAACGAAAAGCGGTAATTATATTAGGTAAGTGACGCCATTTCATGGTTGTTTTTCTTCCCAAACATTAGCGGACGCTTTGCCTGCAAATGTGTATTCTAATGTATGCTTTTGTTCGTCCTTTTGTAAGAGTTGAAGCTCAGAGTAACGAGAGAGATTATCAATAACAGAAGTTAAATTACCTTTAATTTGTAGCGTATAAAAAACACGTGCGGGGGTAACCTTTTCAATTTCAACATTCACAATATTAGGCTGATTTTGTAAATCGTTTAAAACTTGTTGATACTCTTCTGCTGATTGAATTTGCGTTACAGAAAGATGAATGGTTTGAATAGGTTCTTCAGTAGGAAGAGATTCTAGAGATGTAGCCTTATTTTCTGTTATTTTGTCTGGAGGTAATAATAAATAATGTAATGTTTGAGCGATACCTTTTTGTAATGAATCTTGACAAGTATTGGCTTTTTCGTCCCAATGAGTATTTTGCTCTTCTTCAGAAAGTAGAGACCATTCTGAAGTACATGGAGATGTTTTGTCCGCATTAATTTTAATCAGCAAAATGTTTTGCGCTTCATAGCGTATAGATACATCACTTAATTTTTTAGGCGTTATCTTCCATAAATTTTTGGAAGATAATGTTGATAAATCTTCTAAATCTCCAAAAGGAAAAAGGATAGGAAGGCCAATCATGTCAGCCGATTCACGCATAGATTTGAGCCAATCTTGCCCAATAGTATCTTCAGAGAGAGAACCAACAATATGATTGCTGCCATCTGCGTCATGTACAATAAGCCATGCAATAACAGGGGGGCGTTGTTGGTTGAAAATAGGTTGCCCAGCTTTAGTTAATAATGTATTGATTTGTTCAACATTAAAATGAGCGTTGAGTTGTGTTGGGTTGCCATGTGTATAAGAAAATTGATCGATAAAGTTTTCAGCATTTTTTAAAGCGGATCGAATGGTGGGTAATTCTATGATTTTGGGATTAGCGCTAATTTTAATAAGAACAGATTGTAGTAGTTTTGTAAAAGCTTGATAACGTTCTGTTTCTGATGAGTCAGTGACAGCAATATTTGCTTGATAGAGTTGAAGATCTATGGGATGTTCCTCTGCAGTTTCTTCTTTCTCTTGAGATTCCTGCATGTTATCAGTGTCTGCACTTAAACTCTTGAGATTAGCATCCGCTAGGCTTTCTGCAAATGCAGGAGATAAGCCGGTAAAGACTAATAAAATTAAGCTAAAAAAAATACAGTGTTTGAATAAATATTTCATGGCGCAGAGTATATCAAAGTTTAAAATTAAATGCGATTTGTGTATACTGCTTGCAGTTGATTTTTAAAAACTCATTTATGGCGCTTACCTACCAAAAATCAGGGGTTGACATTGAAGCAGGAAATGCCCTTGTTAATCGTATAAAACCCATTGCAACGAAAACTCGCCGTCCAGAAGTTTTGGCAAGTATTGGTGGTTTTTCTGCGTTATTTGAGTTACCTCTCGAGCGTTATCGTCAGCCAGTGTTAGTTTCTGGAACTGATGGCGTAGGCACTAAATTAAAATTAGCAATTGAAACGAATCATCATGAAGGAATTGGCATTGATCTCGTCGCGATGTGTGCCAATGATTTAATCGTGTGTGGCGCTGAACCCCTATTTTTCTTAGATTATTATGCGACAGGATGTTTAAATGTTGATACGGCAGAAACTATCATTAAAAGTATTGGTGAAGGTTGCTTCCAAGCAGGAATGTCGCTGGTCGGCGGCGAAACCGCTGAGATGCCTGGTATGTATCAAGAGGGTGATTATGATTTGGCTGGTTTTGCTGTAGGAATTGTCGAAAAATCGAATATTATTGATGGTTCTCAGGTCAAGGCAGGTGATGCTTTAATTGCTTTAGCTTCAAGCGGCCCCCATTCCAACGGTTTTTCGTTAATTCGTAAAATTATAGAGCCATTGGATTGGCAAAATTGTGTTTTAGATGGTCAACCACTGATGAAGTTATTGTTAGAGCCGACGTGTCTTTATGTTAAGCCCGTACTACATGCATTAACTCAGTTACCTCAAGGAACTATTAAAGCTATGGCGCATATCACGGGTGGCGGTATCACAGAAAATCTTCCGCGAGTGTTGCCAGAGCAATTGGCTGCAAAAATTCATACATCCTCCTGGGAATGGCCATCATTATTTCATTTTCTCCAAAAGCAAGGGGATGTTGCGACGGAAGAAATGTTTCGTGTGTTTAATTGTGGAGTAGGATTTGTTTTGTGTATTGATTCTTCGCAAGTGTCTGATGCGTTAGTTTTATTTCAATCGAGTGGATTAAAAGCATGGGAAATAGGTATTATAGAGCCACGTAATGCTAAGTCATGTCTGTTTATATGATTCCTAGGCTTGCAGTACTTTTATCAGGCAATGGAAGTAATCTTCAGGCCATGATAGAGGCAATTGAAGCAAAGAAACTTTTAGCAAAAATCGTAGTGGTTATGAGTAATAAACCCGATGCTTATGGACTAGTTCGAGCGCAAACAGCACATATTCCAACTCATATATTAGAATCTAAATTGTATCCAACGAGAGAACAATATGATGATGCACTCAAAGAACTTCTTTTACCGTATCAACCGGATTTAATCATTTTCAGTGGTTTTATGCGTATTGTGTCAAAAGTATTTGTGGATGCTTTTGAAGGACGTATTTTAAATCTGCATCCTTCGTTATTACCTAAATATCCTGGGTTAAATACCTACCAACGAGCGATTGAGGCGGGAGACAGAGAGCACGGAAGTACTGTTCATATAGTGACGGCAGAGTTAGATGCAGGTCCTATTATTCTGCAAAGGAAAGTACCTATTTTTTCAGAAGATACTTCGGAAACATTAAAGCAGCGAACGCAAAAAATGGAATATGAGCTTTATCCGGAAGCAATTAAATGTTTTTTATCAAAAAGATAAACAACATTTTTAGGTTAAAAAAGTGTATAATCAAAAAATCAGAATTTAATATTTTTAAGGTGCAGCTATGGGCCCAACATCCAAAAACAACCGTGAAAAAATTTTTCAAAATCTTCAGAAAAATCTAGCGCAAAATCGCTTAAAACTAGATCAGCAGGATATTCGCAAGTTAATGACGGAGGCGCGTCTCAAAGACTTACTAAAAAAGGTAAATGAGGCTATTAAACAGGGTAAGTTTGTTGAAGCGGAATTATATTTAAATATCCATCGTGATCAAACACAAGGCATTTACTCTGAATATATAAGAGAACCAGAAAATGGAGAGGCAATGGATGCTTACGTTTCTGATGCACGGGCACAAGACATTGACGAGGACTCAGATAAAAATACGTTTCAAGATGCGGCAGCGAGAGGATTAAGTTATTTTCAAATTGCTGAACGTATGTTGGATATTGAGCAGAATGCAAATAGTAATTTTCTTAAAAGCAGTATTGAGAGTGTTAAGGAAGAGCTTAGGAAGCGGGCTCAAGCATTTTTGCAAAGGGTTCAAGCACAGAGTAAGCTGACCCATGATCATAAAGTAGCGGCTGAAATGGCAGAAACCTATACTTCTGATGTCATTATGAGCGTTCTTGCTCCCTTTTTAGCCAATTATCTTGGAATAAAGCCCGAAGAAGCAGCTGAACAAATGCTGCGATACAAAGATTTTGGTTGGATGGATGAAAAACCTTTTGCTTTAGTCACATTAACGCGACATGAAGGGAAAGTAGAAGGGTCAACGACTGATGTTGCTCGTATTGATGTTCCTATCTGTGGATTAATAGAAGATCAAAGAAAAGAATATGAAGCTATTAGGGACAAAGATGTTGATGATGCATCTCTTCCCTTATGGTATAAACAACAATCAGCTGGAGATAGATGGGTTATTAAGTATTATGCCCAATATTTAGCAAGCACTAATCCTGAGGATGCGCGCGTTATTCCAACTCAGATGATTAAACATCTTTCAGGATTACGTAATGCTCGTGAAACCCGGGGATATCGTACGACGGATTCCACCCAACCAGGAACAAATACAACCTTAAACTTATTTTATGTCGATACCAGTGCAGGGAATTTTGGACATCATATTGGAAATGTCAATGAGAAAGAACTTGAGCGCATTACTGCTATGGCTATGGGACAAGCCATGGAGCAAACAGAAGCAAGCACTTTATTATTGAATTCTTTAATTTCAACACACTTTTTGCGCGCAATGATTCATGATCCAGAGGAACGTCAATTAGATGCTCAAGTATCGCGAGTTGCACAGCAAAAACAGACAGGCACACAAAAAAATAATGCAGTTTATGGAAAAATTGCTCTCAATAGAACACGAACATGGATGGGCGAAGGTAGCAATAATATGGCCGCTGCTGAAGCTATTTATGAAATTGCCTGTAACGTGGGTAATGCATGCCAAAGTACGGCAACAGCAGAGAACCCATTATCTGAAAAAGTAATAAACCTACTTAAAAAAATAAATGACGTATTGGACGAACTTTATGCCATCAGAAATGGTTCTACTTATCTAGGCGATAATAATAATCAAAATATGCAGTTAGTGGCAAAAATGAAACAAACAGTTTCATTGCTTGTCTTATTGCGTCGTGAAATGCCTGATAATGAACAAACTCAAAGCATGACAGACATTGCTTTATTTACTTTTTGTAAGTCGAATAAAGATCGTGGGGGCGAGCAAAATGAAGCAACATTTGCTGAAGCGCTAGAAAGAGATATTACGGGTGAGTCACCTCATATTAGTCTTGCTGCAAATAAATCAGGTTATTGTTTAAAAGTAGCTGAGGAAGCTTTTGATGCGACAAAAACGTCTAACTTAAAAGGTTACGTACTTACACAAGATGACAAACTTTATTATTGTACTCCTGGAAAAAAACCAACAGAACTTTCCGTTACAGAGATTTATAAATTAATGGCTGTTCTTTTTCCTCGCGGAAAAGAAGTGGTTAGTTTAGAAAATATTTCTATGCGCCAATTACGTGCCATCAAAAAATATGCTAACCATTGTCCTGATGATGTCGAGCTCAAAAAGCAAATGCGTTCGGCACGTATTATACGTACGGGAATACGGTCGCATCATATGCAGCGTTCTGCTGGATTCTGGAATTCAGCAGGGGTCAATAGCATTAAAGACAGTGAAAAAATTACTGCTGCATTTATGAAGGGGGATGACAAGGAGGATAAGGAAGAAATTAAGCAATTAGCGGCTAAGTTGAATACCAAAATTGGAAAAGGTGAAGTAAAAATTCCTAATTGGGTTACTTATATACCATTCATTGGTCCATGGATTTATAAAAGGGTAAGTTCTTATGAAACAAAACGTGCGGAACATGCGGTTAGGATTCGAGAAGGTTTTCTGGCAGTGTTCAGTCGTATTGGAGAGGCTCTTGCGTCTGTTCGTGACAGTTTTAGAGGTGATTCAGTCTCTGGGAGGAAAACAACATCATATCATAGCATTGTAACGACGCATGATACTGAAATTGAAATAACCCCACAAAATATTCCAAAAATGCTCGTTCAAGGTGAAGAATTAGCACGGCATCTCGAAGCCAGAGAACAGTTATTAGCTCGAGTTGCTGCGACTCAAAGCAAAAGAGAAGCCCTAAAACTTGTTAAACAAATAAAAGCAAAAGATGAGCAATTAATAGAGTCACAGAAAGATGATTTAAAAGAATATCTTGATGAGCATACTAAAAAGCATATTGACCTAAAAATAATATCAGACAAACCTCATTTATCGGATTGCCATCAGGGCTTGTTTCATCATGCATCTAGTTCTTTAGGAGTAGAGTCAAAAACGCTTGAAGAAAGAGAGTCATTCAGAGTGAGTGCTTAAAAATTGCCTAGGCAATTTTATTTCTTGCGATTTGATTAGAAATAGGGTTATTATTTTGGAGTATTAATAAATCAAGTTCGATTAAATTTTATGAAACAACCTCCAAGCCAACTTAGAAATAATTACTATTTATTGCTGATTATATGCCTTGTTGCAGTAGCGCAATGTGGTTTTGCATTATATCTTCCCTCTTTGCCAGCTATTACACATGTTTTTCATGCGTCATCTTCTGAAGTACAATCCACCGTCTTTTTTTATGTGGCAGGTATTAGTGTTTCTCAGTGGTTTTACGGTCCTTTATCGGATTATTATGGTCGTCGTAGAATTGCATTATGGGGCTTAAGTCTTTTTATCTTAGGTAGCATAATAGGATTATTTGCGACGCAATTGAGTTTTTTGCTTTATGGTCGAGGCATTCAAGGCCTTGGCATGGGGGCAATGATGACTGTAAGCCGTGCGATTTTACGTGATGTTTTCAAAGGAAAAACTTATGTCCAAAATGCCTCAAAATTGGCTTCAGCGATTGCTATTTCTCCGGTGGTTTTTCCTGTTTTAGGTGGATATCTTCAATCTTTTTGGGGATGGAGAGCTAATTTTGCATTCATGTTATTGTTTTCATTAACGGTGAGTGTGGGTTGGTATGTTTTGTTTATTGAAAGTCGAGAACATACCGGAAATAAGAAAATGAATATTCGAGATATTTTAAGAGATTACAAACAAATAGCGCGTTCAGCTGTGTTTTGGAAAAATACTTTATGTGGTGGATTAATTTATTCAGGAGAAGTGATTTTTTTGACCATGGCGCCTTTTTTGATTCAACAAAATTTTCATTTAACTGCCTCTTTTTATGGGTGGTTAATGTTTATTGCCGTGGTAGGATTTATTTTTGGATCTCAAGCTTCTTCGTACATGGCGCAACGCTTAAAATATGAATATTTAATTCTGACCGGATTATTTTTTTGTTTCCTAGCTGTCCTTTTTCTTAGTATAGAATGTTTACTTGAGGCCGTGAGCATTATTGCTATTTTATCTCCCGTATCACTGTTTATGTTTGGGGCTGGGTTTGTTTATCCCAATACTTCCGTCGGAGCCATTGGACATTTTCCTGAAAAAGCAGGTACAGCAAGTGCACTTTTAAGCAGTGTGCAAGGAGGGATAGCTTTGTTCGGAACAGCTGTTATTCTTGCTATTAATAGCAACACATTAAATGTATTAGCGCAGAGTTTTTTTGTTATCGTTTTAGTCTCATCACTACTAGGTGCAAGTATTTTTTATCAGGAAAAAAATCGTATTTTAGAATAGTTTATTAAATCAGGAGTTTATATCATGGTCCAATCTAAAAAAATAGCATTAACTGTCGATGACTTACCTATTCATGGTGATAAAATTGAAAGTTATTCTCGATTAGAGATAGCTAAAAATTTTATACAAGCATTTAAAAAGTTTGATCTTCCTCCGGTTGTAGGTTTTGCTAATATGCAAGCTACATTAGATTCCTCAGAAGGTCTTGAAGTCATTCATTACTGGAGTGAGTCCGGGCACTTGTTAGGCAACCATACGTTTAGCCATCTGGATTTAGAATGCGTTTCGGAAGGAGAGTTTATTAATGATATTGAGCTCAATGAGAAATACTTGTCTTGCTTACCTCATTTTAAACGTTATTTTCGCTATCCTTTTCTTTCGGAGAGCCAAAGCTTCATCAAAAGAGCTTTTGTAAAAGAGTATCTTGAAAATAGAAATTATATAGTAGCGCCTGTTACTGTTGATTTTTTCGACTTCATGTGGAATACGGCATTCAGTAAATGCCTAGCGCATAAAAATGGCACAGGCAAAGAATATTTGCAAAATACTTTTATTACTGCAGCTGCTGAAGCGGCAGATCAAAGTATTTTAACTGCCCGAAAGATATTTTCATGTGATGTGAAACAAATTATGTTGCTTCATATGGGAATGGCTACATCTTTGTTTATTGAACCATTAATCGAGCATTTAATGTCTTTGGGGTATGAGTTTATAACGCTTGAAGAAGCATTATCTGATGAACTGTATCAAGAAGATTTTTATATTCCAGAAAGAAATGGACTGAATTTTTTGCAACAAGCAGCACAAGCCTATCACACATCAATGCCTCCTTATTCTGAGACATTAAAAAAGCAAGTTTTAAGATACGCGTATAATTTACCCTCAACCATCTCGTTATAAATACAAAAGGAGAAATCATGATGAAACAACCCATCATTTTAGGTATCAATCGCACTCAAGACGCAAGTATTACGTTGTTTGAAGGAAAAAAACATTGTTTTTCCATTCAAAAGGAACGTTTAACTCGACAACGACATCATTGGGGAAAGCTTGGGGATATTCCTTTGTACCTTTCACATTTTGAAAGTTTGAGGCAACCCATTGATTGTATTGTAGAAGGTTATTCCTGCGATAAAGAAATAGCGAATATAAGCCAGTATCACCAAGAGCTTCGCGAAAATCTTATTTTGCATGAGCATACAAAAATTATTCAAATTTCTCACCATCTTTCACATGCTTACAGCGCCTATTATCCCTCAGGATATGAACAAGCTGCAGTAATGATACTTGATTCGGTCGGAAGCCAGGCTAAAAATTTTACAGAGGAATTTAATCATGGCATTGGAAATAATAATGCATTTTTTGAAGTGGCTTCTTTTTATCATATGGAAGGAGATACGGTGCATTGTTTGCATAAACAACTTTGGGATGGAAATAAAAAGGAACCTAGAGGATTAGGGCAATTTTATTTTCTTTTGACGCAATGTATTTTTCCTGGAGAGGGAAAAGAAGGAAAGGTCATGGGATTATCTCAATGGGGTGATGCAAACGCCCTTAAATTACCGCCTTTAGAAGTTTATCAAGGAGATGTTTATATTCCTCCAGAATGGCAAACTATTTTTAATAATTCGGAAAAATATTGCTTTTATAGAGATGGCGTAGGTTATTTTCATGATTGTGCTAACTTAGCTGCTGCTGGACAAAAAGCATTTGAAGATGCATTACTTGAGTTAACACGCTGGTTAGCCTCTCAAGCGAATACAACGAATCTTTGTTATGCGGGAGGGACGGCTCTGAATTGCTCCGCAAATGGAAAACTACTCAAATATGCACCGTTTAAAAATATTTTTATTCCGCCTGCACCTCATGATGGAGGCACGTCTTTAGGTTGTGCACTTTATGGTTTAATGAATCATTATGCCAAGCCTAGCTTTGATTGGAAATCAGATTATCTCGGTCCTAATAAACCTATCATTTTCCCAAAAATGTTAAGCCCAGATAGAGATGTTATTCTTGAAAAGCCGGATGATATTTATGAAACAGTTACAAATGGATTACTGGAAGGTGAAATAATGGCACTATTTTTAGAGAATAGTGAGTTTGGTCCTCGGGCATTGGGACATCGAAGTATTATAGCTGATCCTCGCTTCCGTGTTACTACAGATTGGATTAATCAACATATTAAAAAGCGGGAATGGTTTAGACCCATTGCGCCATTTGTTTTAGAAGAAGATCTCGAAACAGTATTTGATGTGAATAGGCTTTTACCTCATATGTTGTATGCTGTGCCCATGAAATCCCAATTTAAGCAAAAACTTTCAGCTGGAGTACACATCGATGGAACAGCCAGAGTACAAAGCGTTTCAGCGGATATTAATCCATTTTTGACGAAGCTTCTAAAGTGTTACAAAGAAAAAATAGGGGTAGGAGTTTTGCTCAATACCTCTTTTAACCGACAAGGTGAACCTATTATAGAAACCTTTGAAGAAGCGCTAGATTGTTTTTTAAATACACCATTACACGCTTTATTAGTTCCGCCTTATATCATTAGAAAGAAAAATCTTCCTCCTAATCCGCTGCGGACATAATTTAATGACAGACAAGGATGTTTCACATGTTAATGTTAATTGACAAAGAAATCAAACCAAACTAAGCTTAGTTTGGTTTGTATTTGAGGTTTAAGATATGCTTATTGTTAATACACATGAGGCAAAAACTCATTTGTCGCGTCTTTTAAATGAAATAGAAAAAAATCATCAAACAGTGAGAATTTGCCGAAATGGAAAAGCGGTGGCTGACATTGTGCCAATTGCGCTTGCTCATGATCCTTTAAAACAGTGTGACGCCTTAAGAGGTATCGAGATCTCGTATGACGTCACAGCACCTTTAAGCGAGGACGAATGGCCAAGTGATGGAGATCTATTTTGATTCTTTTGGACACGTGCGCACTCCTTTGGCTAGTTGGCGATCAAGAAAAACTAAGTTTGCTTGCTACAAAAAACATTACAAACAATGCCGGAAATCTTTATGTTTCATCTATATCTGCATTTGAATTAAGTCTTAAGTATGAAAAAGGACTTTTGAAACTGCCTTTTCCTCCAATGAAATGGTTTCACGAGGCATTGTTGTGGCATGGCCTTACTGAAATTGCTATTAACAGCGACATAGCTATACGCTCTACTTTGTTACCTAAAATTCATCAAGATCCTGCGGATAGGCTTATTATCGCTACTGCAATGGAAAATCAAATGGCTATTATTACAGCAGATAAACATATACATTCTTACAATTCGCATGTCTCTTTAAAAATTATTTGGTAATATTGTAAAAAGGTAATCGCCAAAAAATTAGACACCCATGATTTTACAATGTGCAATCTAATTTAATAAGCTCTTCGCTTTTAATTTTATTATAGGTTTCAAGGTGTTTTTTTCCAAAAAAACTTAAAGAAGAAAGAGCGTTATTCGCTGCTTTGACTAATTCTGTACTCTGTTTTTGGTTTGCTTCTGTTGATAATAAAATGTCATTTAGAGTGAAAAGAAAACTATAACTTCTTATCCTGACTGGTTCCAAATTCTGTTTTGCCATTTGTTTTGCTATTATGGATAATAGAATTCCATCTACAGTGACGGCTTCAATTTTTCGAGAAGCTGTACTAGAATCAATTTTTAATAATTGACTATTGTTATGTGGAATAAAATCGAGAGCACGCTCTTCTGGAGAACCAATAGTGTAAGGATTAAAATTAAAATCAGCGCTAATAATTAAAAATTTATCAGAATATTGTTTCAGTAGATTTTTTATAAATGGGGAGTATATTTTTTCAAGGAATATAGGATAGGCCATCTTCTTCTCGACACGCTAATTTTGGCATCAATGTAATACCTGAATTGAAGGCAATCATTTGCTTCAATGTTTCAAGACTGGTGGCTTGAAAATTGGTTGTGTTTAGCACATGAGTATGTTGACACACTTGTAATGCCTGCTCGCGGAGGCAATGACCATCTTTAAGAAGCAACAGTGTTTGCCTGTTTAAATCTGCAATATTTATTTTGTTTGCTTGACTTAATGGGTGTCGGGTAGATACAAGTAAATAAAACTCCTCTTCAAATAGAGGAGTAGTTGGTAAGTTTTCATCATCTAAAGGTAGTGCCAGTAAAGCCATATCTAATGTACCTTTGATTAATTGGCTGATTAGATTATCGGTAGTATCTTCAACTAAATACATATGCAATTTGAAAAATACTTTAGATAATTCAGGGAGAATATGAGGTAACAGATAAGGTGCTAGAGTTGGAATAATGCCTATATGTAAAGTGCCAGCAAAAGGATCTTGCATAGTTCGCGCTGCTTCTTTCATATGCTCAGCGTTTAAAAGAATATTGCGCGCGTACTGTGTTATAGATTTTCCTGCCTCCGTAAGCATGACATGTTTATTGGTGCGTTCAATTAATTGGACACCCAAAGTTTCTTCTAACTTTTTAGGGTCTGTTGACATTTCACATAGGCAGCCACAAATAGCCACATGCCAAAGCTAGCATGGAGGCATAATTTCTTTTTAATTTATCATATCGCGTAGCAATTGAACGAAAATGTTTAAGCCGAGCA
>JAJZTL010000055.1 GCA_021848965.1 Pseudomonadota bacterium | reverse complement strand
ACCCCTACGTTTAGCGATTTCATTGGCAATTTGAACAAAAATTTTAATGTTTTATGTGCTAAAGGCCTTTATTTTACAAGAATTTAGACGCGTTAGCCCTGACTAGTAAAATTAAAGTTTACAATAGACACGAGGCTGGCTATTATCTTTATAAATTATATAAAAACACCCCATTTCTTAATTTTTTGTTAACAATTGTGTGTTAGAGTCAATCAATATATTGGGTTTGAAATCAACTTAGCTCTAGTTAAAATTTAGGGTGAGGGGAAGTTTATGGTAAACATGGTCAGCATGGGAAACACTGCATTTAGGGAAGAGATAAAGGCGCGTCTATTTGAGTGGCAGTATTTAGATGGCCAAGATGGGGAGCGTAACAAATTTCTTACAAGCCTAAGTGAAAATGCGCCAGCTTTTCTCATTTCCTTTCTTAAAGAAGCGAATCCTCCCCTCACTGATGAGCAAATAGATATCTTGCTTGTAAACAGTCAAATTGAAGACATCTGGATGTCTCTCGAGGAAAGTCATGATGAGGAAAGACTAAAAAGTTTTTTAGCGCTACACTTTCAAAATGAAGCACATAAAATACAGGAATACTGGGAAAAATACTGGAAAAATTTATCATTAGAAAGACAACCAAATCAGCGAAATGATTTTGAACAAAATATTGAGACTATACAAACTAAAACCACACCAAAGCTCGTTTTCAAAAGTGCAATCGCCTGTAGAATTATAGTATCGGCTGTTATTCAAAATTATCCTCAAATAAGTTTTTTGTATTTAGCGGCAGCTAAAATAACATTGCCAGAAATTGAACAGAAAGAATTTTTCTTTCAGGCTCTAAGTGCTTTAATAGGAAGTTATTTTGATGAGAAAGATCTAATAGCCAAAACTAGAATAGAAATTTATATTAGAAAACTTCTCCAAGACAGAATGAGTCAAAATCCAGGATTAGAATTGGCTACCTGGATAAATAACTGTATGCTGGCGAAAAAGTCATTTTTTGACACTGTTGAAAATCGAGCAGAAATTTTTTCCATTATTACTTCTGTATTAGCAAAGGATCCTTCTGCATTTACACAATTTCTTTGTTTTACGCGTTCTGATGCTTTTGAAAAGGTTAATGTTACTTGGGGGGCTCCCTATCAGCAAGCTCTTTACACAGACACAACAGGCCATCAAGGGCCTTCTATTATTGTTGATATGTTAGAGAAAATTCATGAGTGTGAACCTCTAAATGGAGAAAAAGAAAAACTGATTGATGGTGAGGCTTATGAATTTCAAAAAGAAAATGCTCAAAGAATTTCTGAAAAAATGGCAGAAGTTTTGTATGAGTCCTTTTTAGCTCAAGAAAATTTAGATTGGGCAACAAGCTTTCTACCCTTTGATGAGTTAGCAAAGGCGAAAGATAATAATTATTTTATTGATTTAATCCCCGACATTTTTAATTACTGTAATCAACATAATATTAAACTGATAAAAGAATTATTGCTTTATCTGGTAAACTCTCAGAATAATGGAAGTAAATATCGTTATTCCCAAAGATTAGAGGAAAAAATTAATAAGGGACTATCTAAATTACTGTTTTATTCAATCAGCGATACTGGAAAATTGGATAAGAGTTTTTTTAGATTTCTCAAAAGTTGTCTTACCGTAGGACAAGATCAAGTCCTTGATTATGGGCAGGGAGCAAGCTTTGAATTGGAAGATATTCAGGCGATTACTCGTTTTTTGGCTACAGCTTTAAAACAAGCTGAAAAAGAACGAAAAATAGTTATTTTAGATGCTTTTGTCGAAAATATCATTAATGGTAAAATTTTTTCTGACACCGAAAGTAATTATCTCCTAATTCAAGAGTTCATCTTAACCATTCCCAATCTAGAAAAAGAAGTGATTTATGCTCTTCTGAAAAAAGTTCCTGTGGCGGGACAGGAGCATAATTCTCCATTAATAAAAATTCTGAGCAATATTCGTAATGCCGCAAAAGAGAAAAAATTAGGAGCAAACTATTCGCATGTTCTGTGTTTCTTGGCGGAGCAAATTGGCAAAGGTACAGTTGAGCTTGCAAAATTAGGATATACGCAACTGTTGACACCACAGATGGCATGGGAAATGCTCAGTGATCCTGAGGTTTTTTATGAGTTAGCCAAGACTACACGCGGTGCGCAGTTACTTCCTGAAATTTTTGAAGAGGCTGCAAAAGATAGGAGTTTGTACGCAACAAAAATAACTGGCTCAGATGAACAGAAAATATTAACCCCCATTCATGAAGAAGTAAAAAGAAGAATGGAAGTGGTTACCATGAATCTTTTATGGCATTTTTTAGAGAACACTGAAAAACTCCAAGAAATTTTGCACGTGCTGTTTTCATTTCGCAGAGGTGTTGCGACTCAATTCCGTATGGCGGGAAAAATAGATGAAAATGCAGCCATTTCTGATAATTGGGATATCGCGCTTTCAGGAAGAGAATTACGTAATGAAATTTTACTTATTTTAGAGGACAGTCTGTTTCCTAAGGATAATGAAGAAGAAGTTTCTGAAACACGAACTTGGAGAGAAAAGTTTGTTGGGGCGGTCAAAGGTACATTATCAAACACACGAGCCAGTATGCGAGATAGTATGCGAGCCAGTGTTGCTTCGATAAGACCTTCAGTGTTAGGTGCACCAGAGCAAAAAGCAGAAGATGTCGAATTGCAAGCAACAAAAGAAAAAATAAAGCGAGTATTGCAACGAAGAGGTGATTTTGTTGATACTCAGCTTTATACAGAAATAGCGCTTAATATTGGCGATTTAAGTCGAGCAGCTTTGGCATTGTCGACAATACAAGGGAGCTTAGAAGAAAATAGAGAAATTGCAGAGGTTTATCCTTACTACAGATGGTCACAGCCAGGTAGAGTTTTAAAAATTTTGCGATATTCGACAGAAGATGAAAAATTTATCAGTAATCTGAATTTTTTTAAAAATTTATTTAATTATTATTATCAACTTCACCAAAAAAATAGACTAGGTGCGACTCAATGGCTTAAAAATAGTTTTGCTTTATTTCTTGGAATAAATGAGTTGCAAGAAAACAGGGATCGTGTCGTTTCTTTAGGATTAATGAAATACTTTATTACGCATAAAGATGGATTGTATTTGTCTGATTTATTGGATATAGATCAAAAAATTAGTTTTTTACGTTTCTGGCCTAATACATATTTTGAAGAAAAAAAGAAACTAGAAGAACATTTAAGCGAAATCATTTCGCCTCAGCAAATTGCTGATTATATTGATGCTCTTGTATTACCATCAAATGATGCTCAGGTTGAAAGTGAAAAGCGAAAGGCTTTCCTAGAGACATATAAAGAAAAAAACTTTGAGACAAATATTTTAGCTCGGGCGTTTACAGGATTATTGACACGAGAAGCTGACTCGACAATATATCAGCAGCTTGCTATTTTGAGGCTTCTACTTGACGATAAGAGTCTGGAGTCAAAGAAAATTTTTGCGAAGCAAGTGTTCTCTTCAGAGTTTTCTCAACAAATAACAAGCTTTTTAAAGAAATGCCTTCGTGAGTCTATTCCTGATACAGGTATCTTATTTATACAACTTATGGTTGAAGGAGGCCAGTTTACTGCATTAGCGAAAGTCTTGAAAGAAGAACCGACGCTTTTTCAACAGATTGAACCTTTTATTGCTAATGAGCGTGTTTTATTGACACTTTCGGTAGATGCTTACAAGTCCATGCTTTCTGTTCTTTCAATAGACCAAAGAATGCGCTTGGCAAAAAATATTTTTCAGCAGATATTTGCAGAGGGAAAAAGCACTCACAGCGCTTGGAAGAATATTCATGCTTTATCGCGTTATTTGCTTTTTTCGGAATTGAAGCAGTACTACAACCAAACACCTGTAGAAAATAGAGAATTTAAAAAAATGTTGGCGGGGTGCTTGCTGAGCTGCCAAGAGACGTTCTCTGAAGAAAATATTGATATTAATCTTTTATTCAAACAAGTGGGTTTGAATGATGTGTTGACCTGTTTGAAAGCTTTGCCTAAGAGAGCTTATGCCGAGGCTAAAGTCGCGGTGTCTTTGTTTTTAGAGAGCGCTATTCAAGAATTACAAGATCCAACTCAGTTTTCTGCTCTTTTGAATGATGAAGAAGAATTATTTTTCCTTGCAGTTCACATGGAGGGAGAATTATTTCAAGTGGACGGAGACAAACTTGACCTTATTCAAAATAAGGTAGAAGAACTGTTTCTTAGCCCAAATATACTGCTTTTTATGCAGAAATATGCGGTTAGAACAGATAGCTTTTTGTACAGTTGTTTAGCGAATTGGTTGCGCGAACCGCAACATAGTGAAAGTATCATTCAACATTATTTGAATATAATTTTGACTGACGAGTATGTTAGTCAACCAGCAATATGGGCAATTTTCTATAATTTATTGGATATGATTCCATTAGAAGGACATACTCCAGAAGAAAGAGATGCTTCTTTAAGCACTATTATTGAGCGAGTAGTAGCTGCTTTGCCAGCAGAGGCTGATGATGAATGGAATAAGAAGTTGGTGTTTTTACGTAGTGCAATCAGTGGACAGTATATCTCTGAGTCTCAAGAAATAAGAGAATCTCAGCATAAGAGAGTTTTTTATGAGGTGCGTCGTCGTTATTCTCAGATAATTGTTGATGCATATAAAATGCACATTGATACTCTTTTGCATGAACCTTCTAGAAACGAAGAAGGAAAAAATCTGCAAAAATGGATGATGCGTTGCTTAAAAATAAGCGAGCTTACCCAAGCAGATCCAAGTATGTTTGATTTTGTCCAAGGATATTTTAAAGCTTTGGAAGATGCTATTGCGGACGTGAGGAAGGGAAAACGCATTCAAAATGATGAAGAGTATTGGCAGAACTTAATGGATGAAGCCATTGTCATCAAGACGTTCATGAGCCCTCATAAGATTGAAGAGTTTTTGCAAAGCCAAAATGGCAATGTTGCAAAAACTGCAGAATATCTGCAAACGATTGAGCAAATCTACCGCGCATTAAAACAACTCGAGCTTCAAGCAAATATTGATGCTATTGAAGAAAGGGAAGAAAGAGAAAAAACAAATGAAACATTGAATTTCAGAAAAAAGATTCTTGGACTCGTGCAACAAGGAAAATATCTTGAGGCTTCTAAAAATATAACCACGAAAGAACAAAAAGAATCTTTATGCAGAAGTTTACAAGACTGTTTTAGTGATTTAAACGCAAATTTGGGAACAGAAGAACAGTGGTCTACTTATCAACAAAGATTAGAAAAACCTGCCTTAAAAAATAAATGGAAAGCAGCCATTGCGGAAGAGAAAGGACGCATAGAAGGTTATAAGCGCATTAGGGCGGTTTCTGAGAATTTTAAATGCGATGTGGTCATTCGCGAAGCACAGCAACTTTTCCAACAGGAATGCGAAGAGTTAAAAAAAGACACCAAAGAAATCAATGTGCCCGTTGAGGAAGAGGAAGAGATTCGATCAGAGCTTCAAATTGTTCCTAAAGAAGAAGAAGAAAAGCAACGTGATAGAGAAATAGCAGAGAATGCCCTCGCTGTACATAATGTTTATGTGCGTAATCAGTTGGTAAAGGACCAGGAAAGCTTTTTTAGAAGAAAAATTGCGAGTTTGGCTGAGTACGTGGTGGCTGGAAAAGGTGATGTTACTGTAGCGAATAACTGGTTTTATAGTTTTTTTGCACAGTATAGGCCTACATTAGCCACCAAAGACTTACTGCGAAAAGTTGACATTCAAGTTGTTAACCATATGGATGTTTATGCACTTGATACAAAGGGAGGTAAAGTCTGTATTGCCAGATTAGTTTACAATGAAACTAAGGCTAAATATCAGTTAGAGTTTACGGACGAACGTTTAAAAATACGTGCTCAATTATCAAAAGCATTACAAGAGTATTGTGAAGTTACTGGCACATTAGAGAGGCAGCTTGAAAACGAGAGAGCACAGCAAAAATTAGCAAAGATTGATCAAAAGATTAATGAGTTGCAACAACAACTTATTTTATTAGAAGAAGCCAAAGCGGCTACGATAGATTTGCAAAATGGAGTCTCTCTTTTTACCAAAACAAGAGAAGAGCCTTTGGAAGAGTTTGGTTACTTAGGTTCTTACTATCATGCAGAGTCTGATGAACTGCCGGAGCTTAAGACAGATAATGTTTTTATGCATGAAACAAGCTTGCGGCTTTTGCTGACAGTGGATGTGACAAGTCTTCAAGGCAAGCAACTGGAAGAGCGAACTATTCCTGCATTAATTCAAGATGTATTACAGGAAAATTTACTAGCAGATTTGTATTATCACACCTTTGAAAGCAGTGCTAAGCGAAATAAAGAAACTCAAGAAGTTTTTAAAACATGCATTATTAATTGTCTCACGCAAAGTAATAGAACATACTCTCTTACTGATGATGCATTGTCTTATCTTGTGAAATATCATGATACGTATGCTTTATTATTAGTCATGGAGGCTTTATATCAGTTAAACACTGATAAGGCGCGATCACAAGCTAAATCAATTTTTGAAAAATTATTACGCAATAAAAATCATTGTGAGTATTTTTTTGAACAAGCTCACCAAAATAAAAAAGATGAACGCAAGACTCAATTATTTGAATGGTTTGAAAGACTGCAGTTGACAGACTTGGAAGCTAAAAAATGGATGGAATGTGATTACCCTTCAGAAGAAGGCGAACCATGTATTCATCATTTGTTAGTTGCATACCGATTAAATCAAGGCTCAAGCGAGAATATTGCTTCTCTTGATGTATGGCGTCAGTTAAAAATTGCTTATTTGCCTGATGCTGTATTGCAGAAGATGCAAGCATATATTCGGCAACGATGGTTTGTCATGCCAGAATATTGGCCTACCATTATAGAAAAAACAAAGAGTGGTCAATGGCTTTCGCTAATGAGTGGTTTTGAAAAGAAAGATAAACAGCTTATTGTGCAAAATTTTTTATTGGGAAGAGATTTCTTGAGCAAAGACATTGCTTCAGTCTATCCATTATATTTTGAACAAGGATTAACTTTTCTTTTAAGACATTTTGGAAAAGAGATTGTCATTGAACGCTTGCTGAAAGATTATGGATTAGCAGAAACACGTTCCGAAGAATATAAAAGAGCAGGTGCGCGTTGTGCTTTAGCTATATGCTGTGATGCAGAACTTTGTAAAGAGCTTTGTGGGGAGCATATGCGCGGGGTTTCTTCTGGTCAGAATACACTTGTTCTTTTGCTAGCGACTAATCAACAAAGCTTTTTTGGTGCTGTTCGATATTATTTAACACTTTCTCAGGCAGAAAAAGAAGAAAGACCAGAATTGTTGCTGGTTTTTCAAAGAATTGTTACAGAAAAACTCCATGAATTTGGCAAGCTTAATTATCAAGAATATGCAGATTTGTTACAGCTCATTACACTTTTTAACAGCCCAGAAAAGAAAAATAGTATTAAAAATCTGAGTGCGAAAGATGTTTTGGATATTCTGCGTTTTTATATGCAAAATAAGGCTGATGAGGTGAATCAGTTTATTTTCGATGAAGCATTTAAAAAGGCATTAAAAGAAATTTTAATTGTAATGCGAAGAGACATTTCTGATTTTACTAATAATGATTACATGAGTTTATACGAATTTGCAGATAGTTTTGAAAAAGAAGAACAAGATGCAATTTTATCTATTATAGGCACTTCTAATCATTGGATAGGGTTTATAGCACGATTTTTTAAAAACCCTAAGGATGATTCTCAAATCCTGTTAGCAATTTTTAATGAGAAAGAAGAAAACCTTGAAGGTTTTGAGGCGCTTCTGATTAAGTTTTTTACAATTTATGTTGGCGTAAGCTTAGATGAGCTGCCAAAAGATGCGTCTGAAGAAGAAAAGAAAGAGGCAAAGAAAAACGAAGCGTTGAGGAAAAAAGCAGCAATTATAAAAATGGTAAATGACTCTGGAGTCTCTCGCTTTTTTTGGTCTAAAGTTCTATTGACGCCTGAACTTAGAAGAATTTTTAGGGAAGAAAGTTTAGCTTTGTGTCCTCTTGAGATGGCAACTTATTCGATTGTATCTTTAACAGAAAATAATTATACAGAAGCATCGCAATTATTAAGTGCTTGTAAGGATTTCTATGCAACCTCTATAGACAGTCCTGCAAAAAACGAACAATTAAATACGTTAGAAAGCATTAAAAAAGATATTGAATTTGAAGAGAGTATGCAGGATCCTTCATTTTCACCATGGTATATTCGAGTACGTTCTTTTCAACATTACCAAGGAAATTGGTTTTTATGGGCGGCCATAAAAGCATCTTTTACCTCTAAAAGATCAACGAGTCCTCATAATGTCAAGCCAGCAAATACAGAAGTTGAAATGGCATCTGTTTCTTCCCCCATGCATATCCATGAGACCACTTTATCTAACAAGCATTTAAATCTTGCATTAGATTGCAGGCCTACGCCTTCTGTCGCCGTGACCCTTAAACGAAATATTCCTGAATTTATCACTGATTTAACGAAGGCTTTTGAACAGTGCTTGCAGCAGTTATTTCCTGGGGATTTTGACGAGATTTCTGATATTGAAGACATTACTCAGAATGCAGGAAAGTGTATTGATAAAATGGAGATACTAATTAAAAAAATTAAACAGTATTTCCCAAAGGAAAAACAAGATATAAGAGACTTAGGGTTGCTTTTGAGTAAAATTAATGATTTTGCACAAGGAAAAGAAATCAGTTGGAATGGTGCAAAATACAGTTTGGAAAAATTGAATGATAAATGTCGTACTCAAGATGAAGATATTCAAGAAGAAAATGTTCGTGAAGCTGTCGCTAATCAAAAATACAAAGAAGCATTTGAAAACAAATTAAGAACCCGCTTTTTAGTTCCTCTTGCTGGAGAATTAAGAGAAATGAGAGAGAGTTCAACGCCATTAATATTATTGATTTTTAGTGAAATCGAAGAAAGAAACACTGACGAGCTAAGGGAAAAAGCAGGGGCGTCTACTTCTAGCACCGAAGTAAAAGAGAGCGATCAAATCTTATTACAATTGGAAAATATTCTTAGAAAATTAAAAGAATTATTATGGGATGGACACACAAATAAGAACAAAGCAATACGAGGTGCTTTTGTAGAAATAGCACAATTTTTAAGACGCATAGAAAAAGACTCTTCTGCAGAAGCAAAAGCAGCGAGAGAACAATTAAAGCACTATCAATTATTGAGCAAAGCAAGTAGTGAAGAGATGCGTTTTGCTGTTGCCATTGATATTTGGAGAACTATTTTTAGGTATCATTTTACACATTTGGTTCATAAGTATTCTGATAGTTTGGATAATCCTGATAAAAAACAATTATCTGAGTACTTAAGTACATCACTGAATAATGTGTTAAAAAGAATCAAAGGCAAAGAGGTAAAGGAACTTCATCTAATGTCAGAGCTCTCGTCAGACAACGGAAAAGTAAGACCTATGCAGTCAGGATCTGTTTATCTCAATATAAAAGATGGAAAACTTTTTTATAAAACCAGTTTTTCTAGCGAAGCTATTGAAATCAGAGTAGAGGATTTTGTAGAAATTGGGATAGGTGAAGAGGCTCAGTCAATTTTTGATGCTATGATTGCTGCGCCAGACCAGTTGCTTACCATTTTAGAGCCAATTAAAGCTCAGATTTTGCAAATTGTAGCGCAAAAGCAACAACAAGTTGCCAAAGCAATTGAACTTAAAATAGGCGCGACTTTAACAGATAGTATTTTACCGGATCTTAATTATGTTATTAGACATGCGTTTAGCTCAGCTCATGATGAGTATGATCAAAAAGTATTAAGTGCACATAAAAAAGAAGAGCAGCGCTTAAGTGCTTTGTATGATGAAGATCTTTATTATCGAAAAAAATTACAAGCTTCTCATTCTGTGGTTGCTAGATATCCAGAATCAATGGAAGCGCGTCGTTTCTTTAAGCAAACGCGGGATGAAGTTATTGACGCACAGAGTGGTGAGGCAGCTAAAAAACGTATAGCAAAAAGTATCTTTATTCCAGATTCTGAATCACAAGCAAAAATTATTGCACAAGAGGTCTTACAACAAGGTAACGGAGTGACGGATAGATTGGTTAATTTATCGACCGTTCCTGAGATTGTGATGCGAGGGGGGATTAGTTCTGCATCTTTGAATAAGGCAAATGATGCAGCGGAAGTAGCAAATATAAATAAAAGAGCTTATGAGACAAGTGAATTACAAGGTACGCCAACTTCTCGAGCTTGTTGCCGTGCAGCTATACACAAAGTTAATAACAAGAAAAGAGGAGAATTGGAAAATTCTGTACCCACAGCCTCTCGTGGAACCGCTGTAGTTGCTGTACCTGTGAGGGATGGAAAAACAGCTGATTATTTAGTTGCTCAGAATGTTACTGCGGTTGATGATCCCGAAAAGGACAGACAAGCCTTAGAAAGAAGAAAAATGTTCGTCGGTGCCGATGTGTTATGGAGCACTAATGGTGTGCCCGATGTTCTTTTGAGCAACGCGCCACACGTTCTTTTAACAAAGGAAGGACTGTATGTAGTGGATAAACAAAATATGGGGTATGGCCTTTTCCCAGTACTTGACGCAAAGGAGCTCAAAGCTTTAGGGATAGACGTCGAAGCGATTGAAGAGGAAGAAGGTACAATTAAAGACTGCTTGACACAATCATGTATGGACAGCTTAGAGCAAGCGATACGCGCAAAAGGGTATGATATTGATTTGGTAGATACATTCGAAGATTCCTATGTTTCACAAATATTAGATATCTCGAAGATTATCGTTTCCTCTGATCAAGCTTCGATTATGTCTTGGAAGAATGACGATGCGATTACAGAAAGAGCTAAGACAACAGAAGATTCGCTAGCAATATTATTTAAGCTCAAAAAAGAATATTTAAAGAAACTCGAAAAAACGTCTAAAAATCTTCGCAGGAAGCCACAACTCGGTGAAAAGGATATACAAGAGCTAGCAAATGCTATACGAGCCTATATCGTTATTTCTATGCGATTAGCTTTATTAGGAAAGAGCTCGGGAAATTATACTGTTCGGTCAATAAAAGCAGAAGATGTTGCCAAGAAAGCAACAGCTAATTCTGTCTTTTATTGTTTTGAGCAGGAAGGTCAATGGCGTTACTGTATTCAATTAGAAAGTGAAGCGCATATTGAGGCAAAATTTAATATTCCTAATGATCCTGAAAGTGAAAATTTTGCTGAAACTAGTGCTATTATGGAAAAAATGCGTCAAGGCAAGAAACTCACATTACAAGATCAAAATATGGTTATGCAATGGATATCTGATTCTGCCACACCTGAAGAAGGATGTACTACTATTGGACTTGATTTATTTAATATCGTTCATGAATTAGATAAAGTCTATGCTTTGGCTGAAAAAAAGAATGTAAAGAAAGCACATATTAAAGAAATAATAATTCCTAACGAATTTTTCGAGAGTTTTCAATCGTTGGCGATAGATCTAGAGTATTTATATAATTGTGAAAAACAAATTCTCGAAAATGAAAGTTATAGCGGATTAGAAGGTATCATTGAAAAAGAGCTTCATAAGGCTAATGTAAATATCCAGTTTATTAATATTTATAATTCGGTTCTGAAAGATTTTCCTGGTAATCCAATTTTACAGAGTAAATATCAAGAAATTTATCAAGAGCAACAGAATATATATCAACAATTAAAAGAATGGAAAAAGCAATTAGAAACCGGAACATTGGAAGGGGAATCTGTTGATATTCAATTGATAAATGCGATTCCTACTGAGAGAAGTGTTGATTTGTCTAAATTGCAAAGAACGACTGTTTTTCTGTTTTATTACAAGGGGAAAGCCCAGGAAGATGGTTCTGTAGTGGGAGAGGGGATTCGTTATCGCGTAGCAGCTAAAAATGCTGAGACTGGAGAGTATGAGCTCGGTGAAGGAAAAGCATTGAGAGATGATAAAGTGTTACGTCATCACCTCGAAGAAAAAGTGAAAAAATGTTTACAAGATATAGATCCAAGTAACATTTTTCCTCCAGAACAGTTAACAGAAGAGGAAAAAGCGGATATTATTGCAATCACTTCTCACAACCGTGATACGTTTAGAAGTACTCCAGTGTTAATAAAATATCTTGAGCACAAAATTGAGTCTTTTGATCAAAGATTTGTGCAGAATTCCACTGGTTCTTCGCCTATTGCAATTGCTCAAAGTTTAAGTAGTGAAAATCTTCGGGGAGGAAGCTGGCTGCCGTCGTCACCAGCTCGCTTTGCTAAAAAAAGATGTCCGGATCACGATAGCCAACTTGCAAGCATACTTGGTTTCTATGCTCCGATTGGAATCAAATATAGTGCTACAAGAGTTCCTCAGACGTTTCATCAGAATGAGCCTATTCGGGTAGTGAATGGTCAAGTTCCTTGTCAATAGTTCTTTTAAAAAAGGTAATAAGAATCATTATTATTTGCGTTGACAGTTAATTCAAAAAATTATTGCGGAATGTGGGTTTTGATATTTAAGTTTTATCTAAAATGCGGAAGTCGAGAGAATCATAAGAAAATTGTCGATTAATGGCTTGCTCAAACCTCAATATTTGATGAATACGGCAAAGACTTTATGTAATTTTGCATCCATTCCCAATCTATTTGATTTTCAGTGCTTGTGGGTAATAAGATATATTCCTTATTTAGTCTTGCGTCGCTAATTTCTCTTGCAAAGTTGTATTTGGGTTTTATGCTTTCTATTATGGGTTTGAGAAAGATGGCGATAAATGGATTGAGTTCTAAACCGTTTATCGTGATGACAGTGCAATGATCGGAGCAGACGAAGGAATATGGGTGATAGAATAGATATCCAACGCTCCCACTGTTATTCAGCGTCATTGCATTTTTATAAGTTAGCATGTAATCAGGAGGAGTAATGTAGTTGTCAATGCCATTATTTATTTTTGTTGAAGATATATAGGCAATACTACCTGCAATTTGATCAAGCGACGTTAACCTTTTTCCTCGTTTAAACTGAAAGGCTTCTGAAAATGGAAATAGCTTCCATTTATTTATTTGCAGCGACATGCTTTTTTTGATGAGAGGTTTTTTTGTTAAATTTTCAGAAATTATCTCTGTTAAAGTAACATCGTCAATATCCTGATTCAAAAGATTTAGCTTAAGCTTTAATTTAAACGATATGTATTCTTTGATGCTGAGTATAAATGCATTTTCGGTTAGATGAGCGTAATCCGTTTTGGCATGTGCTTGAATTATCCATTCATCGTTGGGTGTGATCGGTTTTTTTAATAGGTGTAAGTTATCAGTGTATTTATCCGGATTCCGTATTTCGTGTAATAATTTTTTTTTAATGCTATTCCATTTGCCTAAAACATCTGTACGCCCTCTATTTTTGGACAGAATAAAACCATCATTTTTTAAATCATAAAAAATAGTTTCTTTTCCATTATGTGGTAAGTTTGTTTCAAAAACTGCAATGGCTGTGTGTGTCGAGGCATTGGGTTGAAATAATTCTCCTGGAGTATTAATAACATATTTTAATGTATGCTTGCTTAAAATTCTGTTTCGAATAGTATCTTCTTTAAAATAGGTCGATAAAGGTGCAATAATAACCCCATATCGAGAAACGGAATCTAACATTTTTTCCAGAAATTGAATTTCTCTTTTTGTCGGATTAGTATGGTTATCTTTTCCTCCATAAGGAGGATTAATAAAGCCAATCGATGGAAAAATTGAGTGTTTAGATAAATCTGATAATATTTGATTCGCCTCCATAGAAAAAGCGTCAATATTGTAAATTCTTGATTTTCCATCACCTCTAAAAAGCATGTTGGAGATGGCTAAAGAATACATGGTGCTACTTTTTTCAAAACCAATTAATTGATTTTCTTTGATGTTTTTTATTTTGCTGGTTTTGTTGGGTATAGCACTATTTTCTATTTCAGAAACAAGCCTATTCATCCCAGCAATAAGAAATGCTCCTGTTCCACAGCAAGTGTCAAGAATCACATCATTGGTTTTAAAGTCAATTAATTCGGTGAATAATTTAGCTATGTGACTAGGTGTTAGTACAATTCCTTTTTTCACATTAGCCACACCCGCATAACGTAAAAACTCTTCATAGAATTTGCCGATAATATCGTAGTTGCTTTTTTTGTTGAACAGAGGAATAACGTTATTTTCTAGTTCTGCTAATATGTTTTTCAATACATCAGTTGTGTTTAAATCATGATCAGTTTTAATGAAGGCCAATTCATTTTCCAAGATGCTTATTTTGTCTTTACTGATGCCTTCCTTGAGCAGAATGTCTGAAATTGTGGTCGGTATGTTTCTTATTATATTAATAGTTGACCAATGATTGTAATGGGCCTTAAAGTCATTCGCTACATTATCTTTGTCATACAGACAGATCATTAATGCACTCAATAAGACGGGCCTTTTTTGTGAGTCGACAGCCCTTAAAAGTCGATTAATTTCACTTGAAGATTTTGATATGTTTTTAGATATTTGCTCAATGTCTATATTTTCAAAAAAGGAGAGATAATCTTCCTCGTCCATAATTTCATTTGTTTCAATATCTTTTATTTGTTCATCTGATAAAATGAAAGTGCTTATCAAATGATTGTAGATATCATGAATATCTCCAGAAAATGCAATGCCAATAATGGACCAATTTTTAAAGTATGCTTTAACCGAGTCTGGAAAATTTTTTAAAGAGCTTTCTTTGAAATGTGATATATAATGTATAGTGCCGTCTACGGCGTATTTTTTAGGATTGTCTTTGTTGTATGATTCATGATCTTTTATACTAAATTTATTTTCAACGATAATAAGTAGCTTTTTTATTTCATTAACATAGATGAAGTCTGGTTCTCCTCGATGACCATTTTTTTCTTTACTGCTGACATCTAAGATAATCTGTACGTTCTTATTTTTAGTTTTTTTTGTTTCCCATTCACAAGAAAATATTTTTTTTGTGCTAATGTAATGAAATAAATTTAAGTCCGTGAGCGATTCATTTTTTCTTGTTGCTTGCACTATTACACTCGTAGGTATAAGTTAGGCAATGAGTATAGCATGCGTTGCACTAAAATAAAACGTTATAGCTAATGTCCCAGGGCTAACGCGTCTAAATTCTTGTAAAATAAAGGCCTTTAGCACATAAAACATTAAAATTTTTGTTCAAATTGCCAATGAAATCGCTAAACGTAGGGGTAGGTCTTGTGCCTACCCGCCAAT
>JAJZTL010000054.1 GCA_021848965.1 Pseudomonadota bacterium | reverse complement strand
GCCATTTAGTTTTAGCTACGTTACATACTCAATCAACAGAAAAAACACTGCATCGATTGATTGATGTTTTTCCCGGCGATGAAAAAAATATGGTTCGTGTTCTATTAGCTGATGTGCTGGAAGCGGTGATTGGACAAAAATTAGTGAATACAATTAACAATAAAGAGCGTGTTGCTGTCATAGAAATTCTTCGCTGTACTCCGGCAATACGCAATCTGATTAGGGAAAATAAAATTACTCAAATTATTTCTGCGATACAAACGGGACAAGCACATGGAATGCAAACATTCGAGCAGCATTTATCGATTCTTAAAGCGTCGTTTCCTTTGGGAGAAGAATAAAATATAAGGTATTAATAATAGAAGAAAAAGTATAAATGAAACACTTTCATTAACGCCAGAATAAGCTAATGAAAGACCAATAAGCGAAAAAAGAGCAGATAATCCACTTAAACCTAGAACAATATAGCAGGGATCAAATCCTTTTTGTTGTAGAAGATGATGTAAATGATAACGATCGCCTTTCATCGGAGATTGTCTGTGTCGAATTCTTCCAATGGTTACGGCAAAAAAATCGAATAAAGGAACGGCAGTAATCCAAAGAAAAGTAACAGGGTAAGGAAATGAACCTCCTAACTGTGAAAAATGAATGGCAAACCAAGCAGTAAAAAAGCCTAAAAGCAAACTACCAGCATCGCCCATGAACATTTCTGCTGGACGTCTATAACCAGGTAAAGGAAAATTGAAATATAGAAAAAAAAGCAAAGAGGCGAGAAAAGCGGTTAAAAGTGCACTATCGGCTTCTGCATGTCCTAAAGAGGCTACCAAAATAAGTACCGCGATTTGTACAGCATTGATGCTTCCTGCTAAGCCATCTAACCCATCTTGCATATTAGAGGCATTGATAAAGCTAATCCATGCAAGAATTGTAAAAAGAACAGCGGACCATGCTTTTAAATGAATACTTGCATGAAAAAAAAGATTGCCTAAATTTTTTAGCTCTATATGTCCCCAAAAAATTGCCAATAAGACAATAAACATTTGCCCTAATAAACGTAAGCGTGGCGTTAATTCATGTAAGTCATCCATCAAGCCAAGAAAGAGTATTAAAGTCATACAACCAAATAAAGGTTTATAAGGGCTGAGGGGAAATGGAAGAATCAAACAAGTAAAAAGAAAGCCAATAAATAAACCTAAACCACCGATGAGTGGAATGTTTCCCTCATGCTGTTTGCGTCCACCGGGTAAATCTAGTAGACCCACTTTGGGAGCAATGCGGCGCAGGAAGACTAAACTAAAGCCTGTAATAGCTCCTGCAGTTAAAAGAGGAAGAAGGTAAGTAGCAAAAAAGTTCAAGGGAGCTCCGAAGACAATTCTGTTTCAGTCACGATATCAAGATGTTCGATTTTTTCAAATCGATGCGTAATTTTTTTTGCCGACGTATTTACGTCAATAGCTTCATCATTGGCTTGTCGTATGTAGCGTGTTAAGTTTTGTAACCGTTTATCAAAGCGTTTAAAATCTACCGCAAGATATTTTAAATGTTCTTGTATCAAGTGAACTTGTTTACGGGTAGCTTCATCTTTAAGTACTGCACGAGCAGTGGTTAATATAGCCATTAATGTGGTGGGAGAAACGAGCCAGACGCAACATTCATGAGAATATTGCACTAAATCAGGATAATTAGCATGAATTTCTGAAAAAACAGCCTCAGCCGGCAGAAACATGACCGCACCCGAAGCTGTCTCATTAGGAATAATGTATTTTTCTTTGATATCTTTTATATGTTTTTTGATATCTTGGCGAAACTGTTGGCAAAGTTTTGTTTTTTCTCCTTCATTGGCGCAAGCAACAATGCGTTGATAATTATCCAGTGGAAATTTAGCATCGATGACAATATGTCCTGTAGGTTCTGGAAGAAAAAGAATACAATCTGCTCGCTTGCCATTGCTAAGTGTGTGTTGTAAAGCATAATGAGAAGAGGGTAGCATATTGTGAATTAATCCAGAAAGCTGTACTTCTCCCAGAGCACCACGAGCACCACGATTGGATAATACATTTTGTAAACCAAAGATATCCGATGAAAGTGTTTGTGAAAGTTCTGTAATTTTCTTTTGAGCTTCGTCAATGATTGTTAAACGTTTAATAAGGTCAGTAAAAGTGGATGTGTTTTTTTCAAGACCCTCATTTAATTGTTGTTGAATATGTTGATGAAGATACTGCGTCATTTCACGTTGCTCTTGATGTTGACGCTCAGCCATTTGAAGTTGATTTTCTTTTAGCTCTCGAATTAAAAGCATTTCAAGTGAAAGTTGCGATTTTCGATAATGTTCTTTTAATGCTAGAAAAACAACCCCAAAAATAAGAAGACACACGCAGATAATACCTGCAGAAAAGCTTAAAATAAGTGGGGTTGTTACTATCATGATGGCATTATATCAGATGAAAAGCAGTTAAGATATTATTAGTCAAACATATAGACTAAGCTAACATCGCCTTCCACTGTAGTGGGTTGAGCCTCTATGGAGCCGTCAGAGCTGCCAGTACTGGTTGACGTTGAGTTACCTGAAATGGTTTGAGTTTGGTAACCAGTCCAAATAATGTCACCGCGAATGGCGAGATGTTCAGTGACTTTCATCATGGAGCCCAAACCTAATTGTAGTCCATTAAACCAGTAGTTGTCTGTTGAGGATAAAGGATAAGTACTGGTAGTGTCTGTTGATGTTGTTGCAGATAAGCTGTGAGACGTAGATACATCCATTTTTGCTCTGGAATATCCTACAATACCATAAATTGCAACGCCTGGTTTAACTTGATACCCAGGAAGCAAACGAATACCATAATCACCTTTTAATGTCATATTAATAGTTGTGGTGTCATAGGATGAATTTCCTACCGCATCTGTTTCAAGTGTAGTATTATCAACTGCAGGAACAGGTACATTGGTAAGATTGCCAAAAATTTCTCCTGCTAAGAATAGGTTATTAGTGAAAGTCCATGAATAACCCGCAAATAAGTCCCCATTAAATCCATAATTTCCACCTTCAACGTCATTTGTGGTACTTGAACTGACCATATCATTAATGGAAATAGTTCCAGCCCCAGTGACTTGATTATCAAGGCTAATAATACCTGCACCAATACCAAGATACGCTCCCTTAATATTGTCTGTAAGAGTGTCACACGTAGCTACATTTGCAAAGCCAGCTACGCTTAACATTAAAAAAAACTTTGTCATTTTATTAAATTTATTCATATGTTCCCCAGTTTATTATCATTATTTTTATCTTGACAGTATGACTTTGCACTTATACCATAAATAAAAAACAAGTAAGGGTACAATAATGTTACAAAATACTGAAGCAACTTATGGCAGTTTAAGTAAATTTTTTCATTGGCTGATTTTTTTTCTGGTATCAGTTATGCTTCTGGTGGGCTTCTTTATGGATGACTTGCCTGAGAGTATGCAACCCATGGTTTATATGATGCATAAGTCAACTGGTTTACTTATTCTCGGATTGATGATCTTGCGGCTTTTGTGGCGTTGGACAAATAAAACACCAGAGTTTCCTAGTACCATGGGGCGTTTGCAAAAAATTGGCGCAAAGGTTGTACATGCATTACTTTATATAATTTTGCTGCTTATGCCGCTTGATGGTTGGATTATGTCAACAGCGGCGGGACGAATTCCTACTTTTTATGGTCTAGTCACTTTGCCTTTTCCCGGTATTGAACATAATCATGCTCTTGCACATCAATTAGCTGAGCTTCATGGAATATTAGCTTATGCGCTTCTTGCCTTATTGGTTTTGCACATACTGGCTGCGTTCAAACATCATTTTATTAATAAAGATAATATTTTAACTCGCATGATGCCAGGCAAAAATTAATCTTACTGTAGGGCGAATAATATTCGCCCTCACCAATCTGTGAAAAAAAAATGCCTTTTAAAGCTGCAGCAATTCAAATGACCTCAGGAAATGATGTTGAAAAAAATTTGAGGACTGTAAAAAATTTGTTTAAAAAAGCTGCTAACGCAGGAGCAGTGAAATTTTTGTTATTCCCTGTGCTTTTACAAAGAAAACAGGACAAGCACATTTTGAAGTCTTAATGCGTGCACGAGCGATTGAAAATTTTTCTTATGTTATTGCAGCCTGTCAAACGGGTAAACATGATAATCATCGTGAAACTTATGGACACAGTATGATTATTTCTCCTTGGGGTGAAATTTTGGGGGAATTACCCGAAGGCGAGGGGATTGTGGTTGCTGATATTGATTTGAATGTATTAAAAAAAATAAGACAGGATATGCCTGTCAAAAATCATCAAAGGATGATCTTAGAGCAATGGTCAGAAGTCTAGTAGAAGTAAATAAAACATCTAAAATTAATGTTTATTTAATTTTTTCCGTGTACAATAAAACTAATAACTACACATAAGAGTAATTAAATTTAATTATTTGAATACAGACTATTCGAGCTTTAAATGCCATTATTTGATCCTAACTACAATACATTATTTTGGCGAGATGAATTTCCTCATATGGATTTCAAAAATTCTGAGGATGTTTTGCTTCTTTTACAGAGAAATGTTAGAGAAATAAAAGAAAATTTAGATAATCCTGCTTCTCCGCCAATTCTTCAAACGCCTACATCGGAAGAAATTAAAGATGCTTTTTTTACGCCTCTAGTCGAATGCAACCAGCAAACTGGACTGCAACTAATAATATCTAAATTGTTAGAAGCGGATAATCTAAATGTCATTTTAGATACCATTTATGACAGCATAGTATTTCCATTACTCCAGTCTAATGAAATGGATCAAGTTCCCTGGAATAAAATAAATGATTATTTTATTGAAATTTTCATTTGCAATAGTGATAGTCATCAGCAAAATGTCGTGCTACAGATACTTTTTGAGCAAAACCCTTCATTTATTATAAGACAAAGAAAGCTATTTTTCAGTTTCCCAGAATTTACAAAAAGAATTATTCTGCCATGGTTAGATAAATTTTCAGTAGAAAGTAATATTAGTGATGATTTTTTATCGTGTTTGATCACAATCGGATTAAAAAATCCAGGCTCCATGTTTTCGGATGAAACTGCTTTGACCACGTATTCTCCACTAGATTCCTCTGAAAAAACAAATCCAACCAAATCACTTAGCAATATCGAGATAGTTTTAGAGAAGCTGTTTGAAAAAAAACCTGTATTTTTTATAAAAGACGTTAGTGCTGCTTTCTTACTCTTTAATTTCAACCGTGAAAATATTAATAAGTTTCCATGGAATGCGATGACCGACAGGGACATTGATAACTTTGTTGAATATATAAGAAAAAAAGCGCCTCAATATGACTATCTTAAAAAACATATTTTACAAAAATTAGTTGAAAATAGTACAGACTACTGTATAGCAAACGAAGAAAAATTGCTTTTATTAGGAACAGAAGCAGAAATTACATTATCCTTCTTTTTAATATCTAACAGTAAATACATTGATATTTTTCCCTGGGATAAAACACCTGAGCATTTTATTGATCAGATGATCATGAATATTTTTATAAATTTTTCTCAATATGGTCGCTTATTGAAAAAAATTATAGAAAAAATTATTGAACGTTGCCCTGATTATTATGAAAAAAATTTTTCACCCCAAACATCTTTTAGTTTAAATAAATATTTAACTTTTTCTGAGCCAATGCGTGAAGTATTATTCAAACCTTCACTTTATTTTGTTTTAAAAAATTTCATTCCAATTATTTTATTTGTTAGAACATATCCAGCTTTAGATTTTACTGCATTAAAAAAATTATCTTCTGTTTTCAAACCTTATCATCGCTTATTAAATTTTCCTTGGGAAACAATTGATAATAATACGATTCATGCTATCTTAGATTATGCCAAAGAAGTTCAGAATGAAGACTTGGAAGTTGCTGTTTTCAAAGGTGTTTTATTTCATAATCTTTCTTTTTTGAAAGACTCTATTTACAAAGAAATCGTTGATTTATTGTCCATCATTAGTGAAGAGGCATCAGCAACAGATAATCAAATTAATGTTCGTCGGTTTTTAGAATGCCTTAATCATAGCAATCTCAGCTCTAAACTAAATAGTGCGCTTTTAGAACAATTATCTCAAAAAATTGTTCTTACCAACTTTCTTAGCAGTATTCATTGGGGGCTTTTAGAAAATTATTTTATTGATGATGTTTTTTCTTTTGCAGAACACTCCCAAAATATTGTATTAAAAGAAGAGCTTGCCCTCAAAATTTTTGAAGATAACCCTTATTATTTTGTGGGGCAACTCGACATTTTTCTTTCACTTTCTATTGAAATAATTTCAGAAAATATCGATAGCATTCTATCTCTTGTTAAGACAGATTTTGATGACAATGAAAATCAATCAAAAAAACTATATCAATTATTAACTTTTTTTCTTGAGCATAATCATACTCCTTTCAGTGAACTCATTGATGAAACTGTTATTGAAATTTTTAATAAACTTAGCAAAGAAAAGCATACCTCTGAATATAACAATGACTTTTTAAAACAAATACCTATTGCAATCATCGCTAGAAATACTAGCAAAGCTATTGATCAAATTACATGCAATAATTTCAATGTTGAAGATAAAAAAACTCGTTTAAATGAGTTATATGAGGTGCTTAAATCGTGCGACCAAGAACTGATAAAATCAGAAATTAATCGAATACAAGCTATTTTAGAAACTTTATCCAGTCCTTCACAAAATCTATCAAACGACATAAAGCAGCATTGTTCTTGGGTTGTTTCTAGCTTGATATCAGGTCAAATTTCCCTGTCTGAGTTTACACAAATTCTTAAGGGAAGTATTTTACCCGCTTGTCAAAATAATTCTGATGCGGCATATAACTTTTTAGAGATGCTGGAAAAGGCTTTTGAGACACAAAAGCCAGCAAGAAATATTGAAATCGAGCTTTCTGAAGAAAACGATACATGCGTCTTATTAGCGGAGATAGCTAATATAGCATTGCAAACACGAACAAAGATGACATTAACGTTATCCTGGGTAAAAAAACTTCAACAATATAGTGATGAATTTAGCGATACGTTGATTCTTTCAATTCCCAAAGCACCATCAAGCCGTGAAGCTAGTCTATCAGGCGAGACTAATAACTTCTCATGCGAAGAGCAGAGATCTTTAGATGATTTAACCATGTATGGAGATTCTAGTCCTTCCGTCAGTCGTAGCAGCCGTTTGTCAAGTAGATCGTTAAAATTTACTGAGACTCCTCATTCTCCAAGGAGTATAGATAGCGCTTTGACGCCAACGATAATAGATACTGATCCTTGGGAAATGAAAAAAAGAAAACTTTCAAATTATCTTTTAAGCATAAGAAATGCTACATCAAAATTCTCCTTGAGTATTTCTGATGTTTGTAAGTTACTTGAAGCATCTCATCTAAAGGCAAAAGAAGCCCAAGAATTATTACAAATTTTTCATCAAGAATTAAGTTTTTTACCTACACCACAAAAGTTATCTTATTCACCACGACACTTTTCTGCTGAAGATGAAAGTATAAAAAAAGCAGCAAAGAAACAAGTTGTTGCACAAATTCAAGAAATAAACACAAAAATAGATAAGGTGTTAGAAAATTTTCGTGAAAACCAAAAGTTATGTGAAGTATTAGCAATACTAATTAGTGTTTCAGGCAATCAATTCGATCCGAGTGATCCCAATAAAAAATGTTCGAATGACGGATTATTTACTCGATTCTACTCTAATTCTAAACGCGCGTCTTTTCGAAAAAATTTAACTCAATCCATTCGTCAAGATTTTATCGCTACACACGCCAGATTAAATGCGAAAAAATACCCTGTTGCTGCGGCTTTCCGTGGATTTATGTCTCCCAGAACATCAATTTCTACCGAAATAAATTCCGAAAAAAAGATGAGTGGTGTATTTGAAAATCCTAAATATAAAAGGTGAGTCATTCGTTATTTATAACAAATTATTTATGATATGGATGATGGTTAAGTATACACCATGAACGGTATAACGCTTCTGCAATCATTAAGCGAACAAGAGGATGAGGCAGTGTAAGGGATGACAGTGACCACCGTTGCTCTGCACGCTCTAAACAAGCAGGTGGCATACCTTCAGGACTGCCAATGAGAAGACTAATGTTTTGACTCGCATCTTGATATTGCTGAAGCTTTTGTGCAAGCTTTTCAGACGTAAATGTTGTTCCTCTGGAGTCTAAAGCAATGATTGTATCACCTTGAGGAATAGCATTTAACATTGCTTTGCCTTCTTCCTCAAGCAAGGGAGGAAGAAAGCTTTTCGATGTACGTTTTAAAAGAGGAATTTCTTTCAGAATAAGATTAAAAGAAGGAGGAAATCTCTTTTGATAAAATGAAAAGCCTTCTTGAATCCAAGGCTCCATGCGCTGTCCAACTGCAATAAGCGTTATTTTCATTTTTATTTATGAGATTTTTGTTGCTCTGCAGCTTGCCAAAGATCTTCTAAACGATAAAAATCACGCATTGCAGGCAATAAAACATGCACAAGATAATCGCCACAGTCAATTAAAATCCACTCCCCATTATCGTAGCCCGTCATACTAAGAGCAGGCATTCCATTTTCTTTTAGTTTTTCCATTAAGTTTTCTGCAATGGCTTGAGTATGACGCTTTGAACGACCAGTGGTAATCCACATACCATCAGCAATCGTGGTAAGCTTTGAGACATCTATATAAACAGTATCGATTCCTTGTAGTTCATCCAATTCCTTTTCAATGAGTTTATTTACATTTAAGACGGAAGATTTCATAAAATTTTAAGTACCTAGAATAAAAGCAAACCATTTTACCTCGCAAAATCAATGTAAATCAACTAAATTTAAAGAAAGAGCTGCTCGCTCCTGCGTCATCCTCGCCAAGGATTGGCGTGGATCTAGTGCCATGGATGGTTAACATCCTTGTCTCTGGATTCTAGCCAATCCCTGGCCGGAATAACAGGAGAGCGGTTGCAGAAAGAGGTGGTATTATTGTGGTACGTCAAGAAGTAAAAAAAGACCAAAGATTGGAAGTTGTTGAATACAATAAAACAGCATTAAAAATGCCGAGTATGTATCGGGTAGTTTTGCTCAATGATGATTATACTCCTATGGATTTTGTTGTGGAAATTTTAAAAACATTATTTAATTTTAGTGAGGAACTAGCTGTATCGATTATGCTGCAAGTGCATAAGCAAGGCAAAGGAATATGTGGAGTTTTTACGCATGAAATTGCTGAGACAAAGGTATTTCAAGTGAATCAATGTGCACGTGGACATGAATATCCTTTACTTTGTTGTATGGAACCTGATAATCTTTGAAATATAAAAATAAGATAAGAGAGATATATGCTTAATAAAGATTTAGAAGCAATACTAAAATCAGCTTTTGACGAAGCAAAAAATAAACATCATGAATTTGTGACAGTGGAGCATTTGCTCTTTTTTTTATTAGATAATGCGGCTGTTAGTCATATTCTTTTGGCTTGCGGGGCTGACATTGTGGCATTACGCCAGAGTTTAAAGGTTTTTATTGACGAAACTACTCCGAAAGTTTCTGATTCTGAATCTAAACGTGAAGCACAGCCTACGTTAGGTTTTCAACGTGTTTTACAGCGAGCTGTTTTTCATGTTCAATCCGCAGGAAAAATGGATGTTTCAAGTATAGACATATTAGTCGCTATTTTTAGTGAGCAAGAAAGTCATGCTGTGTTTCTCTTAAAACAAGAAAATATTACACGTTTGGATGTAATGAACTATATTTCCCATGGTATTATCGTTCGCTCCGCACAAAAAGCGCAACAGGATGAAACAATCCGATCAACTGATGAGGAAAACTCAATGGAATCTGATAATCTTTTAAATTACTGTTGTGTCAATTTAAACAAAAAAGCAATGGAAGGTCTGTTAGATCCTTTGGTTGGACGCGAGGAAGAAATTCAACGAACTATTCAAGTATTGTGTCGTCGTCGAAAGAATAATCCTTTATTTGTAGGAGAAGCAGGCGTAGGTAAAACTGCTATAGCCGAAGGGTTGGCTAAATTAATAGTAGAAGGAAAAGTTCCTTCGATGATTTCTCATTATGTTATTTACTCTTTAGACCTTGGTGCGCTTTTGGCTGGAACAAAATATCGAGGTGATTTTGAAAAACGTTTTAAAGATGTATTGCGTTTGCTCAAAGCAGAATCGGGAGCAGTGTTGTTCATTGATGAAATTCATACCATTATTGGAGCGGGTGCTGCTTCTGGAGGAGTCATGGATGCATCTAATTTGATAAAACCTCTTTTAACGAATGGTGAGCTTAAATGTATGGGCTCAACAACCTATCAAGAATATAGAACTGTTTTTGAAAAAGATCATGCGTTGGCACGCCGTTTCCAAAAAATTGATGTTTCAGAAACGACAGCTGATGAAACTTATGAAATTTTAAAAGGTTTAAGAAGTCGATTAGAGTCTCATCATGGCGTGAAATTTTCGTTACAAGCATTGCGAGCAGCAACTGATTTAGCGGCGAGATACATCCATGATCGTTTTTTACCTGATAAAGCAATTGATGTTATTGATGAAGCAGGCGCTTATCAAAACCTTTTACCTGAAAATAAACGTAAAAAAATTGTGGGTGTACCCGAAATTGAACAAGTTGTTGCAAAAATGATGCATATTCCAGTGCAGAAAGTTTCTTCTACCGATAAAAATGTATTAAAAAATTTAGAGCAAAACTTAAAATTATTGGTTTATGGTCAAGATAATGCAATTATGGCATTATCTTCAGCCGTTAAACTAGCGCGCTCAGGGCTACGTGAATCCACTAAACCTATTGGTTGTTATTTGTTTAGCGGCCCAACAGGGGTTGGAAAAACGGAAGTTAGCATTCAATTGGCTAATTTGTTGTCTTTACCCTTAGCACGTTTTGATATGTCAGAATATGCTGAAAAGCATACTATTTCTCGTTTAATTGGAGCGCCTCCTGGATACGTGGGTTATGAAGAAGGTGGATTACTCACGGAAGAAATTAATAAGCAACCTCATTGTGTATTATTACTTGATGAAATTGAAAAAGCTCATCCGGATATTTTTAATATTTTACTTCAAGTGATGGATCACGGTACATTAACTGATACTAATGGTCGAAAGATTGACTTTAGAAATGTTATTCTTATTATGACCACCAATGCAGGAGCACATGAGATGAGTCGTTCATCTATTGGTTTTGCAACACAAGATCACGCGAATGATGGTCAAGAAGCCATTGCACGGCAATTTAGTCCAGAATTTCGTAATCGTTTAGATGCGATTATTTCTTTTACGTCCTTAGATAGAAAAACAATTCATCTTGTCGTGAATAAATTTCTTATTGAACTAGAGCATCAATTGGCCGATAAAAATGTGACGTTGGAAGCTGATGACGCGGCCCGTGAATGGTTGGCTGATCATGGTTATGATAAAGCTATGGGTGCCCGTCCTATGGCGAGGCTTATTCAAGAAGAAATAAAAAAACCATTAGCCGATGAACTACTGTTTGGAAAGCTTTCTTCAGGTGGAGCAATAAAGTTAAGCTTGCGTGATAATAAATTGGCATTGAATATTACTGCAAAGAAGCATGCTCATCAGTCTGCTTAAAATTAATTTTTCAACTGCAGCTTAGTCATACTAGCTGCAGTTCTGTAATCATAAACTAGAATTCGACTAGAGAAGTTTTTTTATACTAAATGGATATTTATATTGGCCTCGCTTGATAAAATATTCTGTTGGTCCACAAGCAGAAAGAAGATCTAAACAACGTTAGAAAGGTAATTATTGAAACACACGCAGGGTAAACATCCTAATCAGCAATAAATCCACCTGACTGGAGCATAAACAAATGAGCATATATACCATTTTCTTTTGTAATTAAGTCGGTATGTTTCCCTTCTTCGACAATTCGCCCTCCATCAAAAACTAAAATCCGATCAGCATCAAGAATAGTAGAAAGACGATGGGCTATCATAATAGAAGTACGACCATAGGTCAGTGTGTGCAATGCGTCTTGAACGGCACGTTCACTTTTAGAATCAAGAGAGCTGGTCGCTTCGTCTAAAACTAGAATAGGGCGATTAGCAAGTATAGCGCGCGCAATGGCAATACGTTGGCGCTCTCCGCCAGATAATTTAACGCCACGCTCACCCACTAAAGTATCATATTGTTGCGGTAATTCCATGATAAAATCGTGTATATTTGCCTGTTTTGCTGCAGCGTAGATTTCCTCTTTGCTAGCATTTGATTTTGCATAAGCAATATTTTCATGAAGTGTACGATGAAAAAGAATCGGATCTTGTGGTACTAATGCAATTGCACTACGTAACGAATAAAGTGATCCAGAGCTAATATCTTGCCCATCAATAAAAATATGACCTTCCTGAATCGAATATAAACATTGCAACAAACGAATAAAGCTCGTTTTACCACCACCAGAGTGACCTACAAGTGCAACACGCTCGCCCGCACGTATGGCCACCGAAAGATCTTTAAAAATAGGCGTAATTTTGCCTGGATACGTAAAACTGACTTTATCAAATATAATCTCGCCGTGTTGAATTTGAAGATCATGCTTAGTTTTAGAAGTAGCTTCAGGTGTTTCACGTAATAATGCAATAACCGCATGAAGATCGTAAGATGAAGTCAGAATATTTTTAATATTTTCCCCTACATCACGAATGTAGGATTGTATGATAGCATAGGCAAAAGCCAAATAAGCCATATTTTCTACGGTTGCCGTACCATGAAAAAAGTACCATGTACCACTACCCATCATTAAGGCTAACATGCCTGTAAGTAATAAGCGTTGAATGAGCGCAGCAGTATTTCCTAAGTGATAGGCACGCAAATTTTTAAGGCGTAATAAATCAGTTATTTTAAAAAAACGTGATAGCTCGCTTTCTTCTTGCGCATAAGTTTTCGTTGTAGTTATACCACTGATACTATCAGCTAAATGTGCACTATAAAAATCTTGCGCGTCAGCATAAAGACCTTGGGCAGGACCTGAAATTTTAAATACCAAAAATGTACTGACAAGAATTAAAATACCCAAGTACATTATCATCAGTAGAGCTAATATGGGAAAGCGTATGGCTAAAAATACCATGCTACCTACTAAAATCACTATAGTAGGAAAAATTCTCACAAGAATTTGATCTTCAAACATTTCAATTTGGCTGCGAGCACGATTTACTTTTGACACTACGCTACCGGCAAATGTATTCACAAAAAAATTCTGAGAAAGACGTTGTATATGCGTAAAAACATCATCAACTAATGATTTGAAGATGGTTGTTTCAAAAGAGTTATAAATGAGGTAAGCCAATGAAAAAAGTAATGCTTGAGCTAAATAGACACCAATAAATATCCCAAGACGCTGGAGAATTAATGATTTATCATTTTGTTCTTGAATGGCGCTCAAAAATGAAGAAAGCGCACCAGGTAAATATGCTTCGCACAATGCCGCTGCCAAAATCATAATTAAAATAATTATCAATTTTTTAGGCTGTTTCACCCAATAGCTGGCAGCGAAGCGTAATACATCTAAAAATGAGAGCCTTTTCTGTGATGTGAAAATATTTTGCATAATGCGTATTTTACCAAATTTAACAAGGTGTATAATAGTTTTTTTTAAACATGGAATTTATTAAGATTTTTAACTTCATGTTTTACAATTAAAACAGCTGTTTTATAAGGTATTATGCCTTGGCCTTTATCCTGCGCATATATTTTTGTGAACTCGGCACCTAAATACAATATCATCGCTGAATAATATACCCAGGCAAGAATAAGAATAACAGAGGCTGCAGCGCCATAAGCATCAAAGTTAAACCTGGTAAGGTAATAGCCAATGCCATATCTACCAATAAGAAATAACCCTGTGGTAAAGGATGCACCTATCCATGAGTCTTTCCATGATATTCGTGCATCGGGTAACACTTTATATATCACTGCAAACATAAAGGAAATAATTCCAAATAGAAAGAGTACGCTAAATGTCTTGGCTAATATAAAATTGGCACTTCCTAAAAAATCTTCCAGCCGCAATGTAAGCGAATCCATAAGCGTATTTATAAGCAAAGAAACGATCAGTAAAAATCCCAAGCCCACAAGCAATGAAAAAGAAAGCAGACGATCGGTGATAAACTTAAGCCAGCTTTTCTTAGGTTTAGCACGAATAGACCATATATAATTAATAGAACTCTGTATTTCGACAAAAATTCCTGTGGCAACAAAAGCTAATACTACTGTACCAATTATACCAAAAAATTTTTTGTTTTGATTTTGAGAAATATGCGTCATCAATTGCTCTAAAGTTAAAGCACCTTGTTCTCCTATAAGATGGGCTATAGATATGTGTATTTCACTTGTTATTGCGCTGGGATTATAAAAAATACCCGCGAGTGATATGACGACTAACAGCAGAGGGCCTATAGCAAATATAGTGTAGTAAGCTAAAGATGCGCTTAGCTTGGTAGCATTGTCTAATAAAAATGCATTACCCACTTTTTTTATTAATGTAATATATGTTTTAATTTTTATTCTCATTCTTATTTGGAAATATAACGATAACTTAATTCGTTACTACTTACAAAAAAATTGTAATTTTAGTAAGATTCACTAGAGTTAACTTGAAAGGTGAGAATAATGATGAAAATACGTATTGCTACATTAATATCTTCTTTAGTACTTGTTCAGGCAGTTTGTTTTGCCGATTCTGCTCCCACAACTCAAAATGCTTCAACTGTAACATTATCTCATATTCTGCAAACTGTGCAGGATAATGGTTTTATGAGTATCAAAGAAGTTACCTTGGAAAATAATGTTTATAAAATACAGGCTTTTGATTTTGGAGGTCAAGAGTTTACTTTTGAAGTGAATGCACAAACAGGAGAGTTTTTAAATAAATCCAATGATGAAAATGGAATTACCACACAGCAAGCAGTTTTGGCTGTAGAAAAAGCAGGTTATAAAACAATTGAATCTATTACTGCAGATAACAACTCTTACTCGATTTATGCTCTAAACAGTAATGGTGAAGGGGTTGAACTTGATGTAAGCCGACAAAATGGCGTTGTTAGCGAGGATTAAGATGATATCTGAACATGTTTTTGTTGTTTCTGAGTGGCTTCCAAAAAAAGCTAAGAATTATGGCTATTAAAGAAGTGCTCCGAATGGGAGATCAACGCTTATTAAATGTCTCAACACCTATTCAGGTTATCCCTGCGGAGCAGGCTTTTTTAAAAGAGCTCTATCAAGATATGAAAGATACGATGCAACATTATGGCGGTGTAGGAATTGCTGCACCACAAATTGGTGTGAGTGTTCGCGTGATTCTTTTTGGATTTGAAAAAAATGCACGATATCCAAATGAAGCTCCTATTCCTGAAACATTTTTGATTAATCCTACATTCACTGTCTTATCTAGATCGG
>JAJZTL010000053.1 GCA_021848965.1 Pseudomonadota bacterium | reverse complement strand
GATTATCAGGAATTTTTTTGCTTTTCACATTGTCGATGGTGCAGGTAATAACGACACGCTTCATATTTAATGCCGTAAACGCATATTGCGTTAAGGCGTTTACGGCTTCGGTCATTAAGCCCTGTCCCGTGTAAGTTGTTCTTAGCCAGTAACCTATTTCAATGCAGCCGTTTTCCCAGTCAAAATGATGAAATCCTGTTGAGCCAATGAAATGATGAGTTTTTTTATCGAAAATGAATAGCGGCAAATAAGGCTCTTCATTTTTTTTAAAAATCCAGTTGGCGGCGGCAAGTCGAACAAATTCTTCTGTATCATCAATCGATGGTGCATTTGCAGCCCAAGGCATGAAAGGACGAAGTTGTTCTATGGATTCTATCACCGCCTCATTAACCATTTTCCCATCACCAATTTTAGGTGTTTGTAATATTAAGCGTGGAGTTTCAATAGGCAACGAAAAATCAAAAAGAATTGGTTTCATTTATTTAACTCTGCTATTTAAACTTAATGTTATGTTCCTTTTTATTTTTTCAATAAAATTGAAACTTTGATCGTCTAATTTTGAAAACGCGAACCACTTTTTACCTAAATCTTTTAGTGACGCCCCAATGTGATAAATAGTGCTTTCATCAATAATCAGAAATCGATCGTGTGATAAATTAAATTCAATTAATTCAACAGGACCGTATTGTTCAGTGTATTTCTTTGCATCTAATTTGAGTTGGTTGCTCATATTTTTGGTCAAAATATAAATTTTTACATTTGGGGCAGATTTTGATAGCTGTGTCAGTACCGTGTCATCAATATAACTATCCACTAGTATAATTGATTTTTTCGCCTGTCTTATTAAATCTGATATAAAAATATGAGCATCAAAAATTTGTCCCTCATAAAAAATCCCTTGATTTTTTAGTTTTTTTGGTTCTTCTAATGCCGAAAATAAAGCATTAAATTTTTCTTTAGCCTCTATCTCAAATAAAGTTTGTTTTTCTTCCATACGATCAAGTCGATGTATTAATTGTCCATGAGAAGTTAGCAACGATCTCATCTGAACAAAAGCTTGCATAATTTGTATGCTTATTTCTACAGCAATTTTGCTTTTCAAAATGGCTGATAACATGGCAACGCCTTGCTCTGTAAAAACATAAGGTAGATATCGCCTACCACCATGTAAACTTGAGATCACAATTTGTGATCTCAAGTTTTGGTATTCTTCTTCGGTTAATTGAAATCGAAATCCATCAGGAAATCTTTCAATATTTCGTTTAACCGCTTGGTTAAATGTACGAGTATCTATTTGATATAGTTCTGATAAATCCTTATCCAACATTACGAATGAACCTCGTATATTGTGGATCTTATCGTTTATTTTGCTTATTTTGATTATCTCGTTCATACATTACAATCAATTTTCAAGTTATTAATTTCAAAATTTTTGATAGATAGATAATATTACTCTTTCCACTATAGGTACATCTTTTTTGTTAATACCAAAAAATTCTATAAACGTCTCTTTGGCCTCTTTAAATGAGTAATGTGGCTCTCTAGCTAATGCCCAGTATTCGGCTACTTTTTCTAATGGAATAAGATGAACAGGATTAATGTCATGTTTCATTAAGAGATCAATAGCTACTGTAAAACACCATTTTTTAACATGCCGATTTTGAGGACTTGGTTTGGTTTTTTCTGCCCATTCCATTAACTGATGTGTGGCAATATGTTGCGTTTTCCCCCATTTTTTGGCTTCTTCTTCAAATTCTTGGCACGTTATATTAATAGATTGTTTCAGCTCAACCAGTGCCTTAAATAAAACTTTGCTTTCATCATCGTATTCTTTTTTTTCTTTTAGTTCAAAGGGTAAAATTGCGGATTTAAGCCCGTTAATTCGCCTGACTTTATCCGCCACGAGTGCCGTTTTTTCATATAATGCTTCTAACATAATTTTGTCAGGAGAATAATCAATGCCCGCATGTTTTGCTTCTCTATATAATGTTTTGATGGCCTCATCTAAAGGAGCTGGAATAGAAAGACAATGTTTAGTTAATGAGTCAATTTTTACATCAAAGAAGGATTCAGCAAATTTTTGCTGAGCGAACCAGTTTTTTAACTCTAAGCTTTCTTCCTCACTTAATTCTGCTAAAATTTCTTGTGGTACGGGTTCTTCTTCAAAATCTACGTTACCTAAGTGTTTGTAGCGATAAATCACTTTACCCAGTTCGTTCTTATCTTTATACTTTCGTAGTATTTGTATACGCCAGCCTTTTTTTGACTGACTTGGTTTTATATCTAACATAATGCCTCTACACAAGGCGATATAAAAAACATATATCGTCTTATTTTGTTAATGTATTACATTGGATTGCGAACGCTTGCCAATGCGAGGCTATTTTTATAGCCCCATAATTTTCTTTCTAATACTCTGTTTTCTTATTAAATCAACGCGCTTTATTGGGTACGCCATGATTATACAAGTTGAATAACCGGGCTTAAAGCCATCTATACGATTATTAATAATAAATGTTCTTGTGTAATGTTCAGCTTTTAAATGGTTTGAATTAGAAAACAAATGTTTAACCGATTTATTGAAGCCATTTTTTACTCTACTCATTTTATCTAACCTCTTGGGTGTTATCATTAACCAGCCTGATTTCAAGCTTGGTGTTATTGAAATATTAATAGGGCTGAGATGGGAGGTTCCCATCTCAGCACATTTTTTAATCTTTATTCTCTGTTGATAAAATAATAGTGATAGCCGATGTGTCAACGTCACCAGTTCCTGTTATAGATTTTAATTTGATAGCCCTTCCTCGAACGGATGAAGCAGGTACAGAAAAATCGTGAGTGTTTGGAGGATTGACGAGAACAATTGATATAGTATGAATGCGAGAAAAAAGCATTTGTAGCAGTGTCTTAATGCGCTCATTTTTCTGTTGTTCAGTGGTTAATGTATTCATTACTTTATGCCACGCATTTTTTGATATGGCTACAGGTACACTAAAACCTACTTCATAGGCGATTGTTGATACATCAATCAACGAGCCATCGTCTAATGCTTGTTGGCGCGTGATGGCATTAAAAAAAGATATATTTGTTTTCATGTTAACCTCTTGGGTGTTTATATTAAAAATCGTTTAAATTTCTTTAAACTTAAGAGCATTATATCAATCAAAAATGCACATGTCAAGTAAATTTATCTAATTAGATAAATTTACTTGACATGAAAAATAAGTATTGTTTTATCTAATTAGATAAACTTGATTGACAAGCTGCTATAGGCTTGATAAAATAGTCTTAAGTTTAAAGAAATTTAAACGATTTTTAATATAAACACCCAAGAGGTTAACTAAAATGATAAATGTATACGAAGCGTTAAAATTATTAGGTCTTTCAGAAGGACATATTGCCCCTGAAGACGTCAAAACAGCCTACCGAAAGGCCGCTTTTAAGCACCATCCCGATAGAAACCCTGCTGGCCACCAAATGATGCAGATGATTAATGAGGCTTACCAATCCGCCAAAGATTTCTCTGGAGACTACAAAGTCAATCAATCCAATGAAAACTACGACGAAAAAATTAACGACGCGCTCAATGCTATTTGGGGCTTGAATCTTAATGTAGAAATTTGTGGCACGTGGATTTGGGTTACTGGTAACACTAAAGACCACAAAGATACACTTAAAATGGCCGGCTTCAAATGGTCACCTAAAAAAGTATCATGGTATTTCCGAGCAGAAGAAAAGAAGCGAAAATTTTACAAGCGTTCATTTGAGATGGGTGAAATCAGAGCAAAATATGGCAGCCATGCGCATCAAGACAAAGAACGAAAAAAGATTGCCGCTTAATCCATCACAAGGCCGGCAAGCTTGCCGGCCAATATCAAATTCAAGGAAATACTACCATGCAAAAGCTCATTGAAAAACAATTAATCAAAGGCGAAACTATTGGAGACCTATATTTTCTAAGCTTGGAAAATATAGATTATCATGCCGTACATTATGGATTTAGAAACGATAGACATTCATGTGAATGCTTTAATAGCGAGGGAATTTTTTTAACTGAACATATTACCGAAAAACTCTACAGCGGGGAAGAACTTCTTTACTATCCGTTTCTCGCTAAAGAAATAAGAAAATTAGATACATACCCTTACTTGAAAAAACAATACGCCATCAACAAAGATAAAAAAGGTATTGAATTTTTAAATTTTTTAGCACAATACACGAATGAATGCTTACAAGCATTCAAAGCAGAAAGATTAGAAAGATACAAGAACTTTAACCACTTGATTCATCTTCATGGTTACGATCGCTATTTGCCACTCATCGAAAATATTGAAGAAAAAAACGACGAGCAAGCCTTGTATCCTGCTCAAATTTTAACAATTAACGGCTTAAAATGGCATGTGGGAGATTATCGGAAAAGTGCATTGACGGAATCAATCAACATGAGAAAATTACTTAAAGTTTCCAGTAACTACCGATACGTTACTGTTAATCAAATTTTAAAGGGGACACCATTTTTAGCATTAAAGTGCTGTATGCATGAATACAACAAAGGGCGTGTATTTTGGTATGACTTGAGCACAGGTAACAAAACCACTCAAGCGGAAGCTTTAGCATGGGAAAAGCCACGCTAAAAAAACTAGGCGGTTATCAGATTTAATCGCCTTTTCATTCCTATTTTTAATGAACGTCTTGAAAATTCAAGTTTAATGATTTGATTTTTTACCGATTTATACCACTTATGTAAAAATTAGTCGCTCGTTTTAAGAGGTTAACTAAAATGTACATAATAGAAATGCTCAACAAAAATTTTGATATAATTTTATTGAAAATAATTATATACAAGCGACAGCAAACACACTCTAGATCATTCAACAAGAAAAGTACTTATTTATAAGCATCCTAATGAAGATTTCATTTAGTTTAATAAATCTTTAAATAGTGCACTATCTTTTTTACGAGCTTTCTTGTCAGATTTGTTAGTGTAATCAATACAATAATTTAGAAAAGATAATGCTTTTTCTTCTCGCAATTCAATACCTTTTAAAGCAATCATTCCAAGCTTTATTGCTTTAGAGATTTTGCTTTTATTTTGAGTTTGTTTGTAGTTATTCATTAAATTTTAAAGGAGATTAATTTTTGTTTAATTTTTTGTGTTTTTTCCAGTCTTTATCACGCTCTAAAATATATTTAGATGCACCACTTAAAAATTCATCTTTTGAATCTAGTTTTGCAAAAGTACAATATTGCTCTATTTCTTCCAATAATTCTGAGTCAATAGTAATTTTTATTGTAACGTTATTTAATTTTTTTTTGGTTATGAGTGGCATTTTATATTCCCATTTAAATATTAAGCTTATAATAATTTATCAGATTGAATAACTTCATAAATGTTTTTCATCTCTGAAACAGCGCTTTGAAGCAATAATTTTCTCATTAAATCTTGGTCGTTTTTGAATTGTTTATTTGCGTTTTCTTTTTCTTTAATACTTGGCGGTGATTTATTATCTTTTTTATAACACCGGATTTTTTCATAAAATATTGTTTTTTGAAACATCAATTCTGCTTTTAAATGTAAATTTTCCATTTCAATCTTCATTAATTTATTAGAAGCTTTATCATATTCTCTTTTATAACTCTCAGTAATGCCAATCATTGAATTAAAAAAATTTATTTTTTCTTTCTGTAAAAAATTGATATAAAACACATTAAAAATAATAGAAAAAACCACGACTAAAGCAACAAAAAAGCAGTTTGAAAAATATTTCATAATTTATCCAAAAAAACATTAGATTATAATGATTTTTCTATTATATAAAACACACAAATTTTTTACAATAAATGTATATAAAAAATATCAAAAATAAAGTAATTGAAATTCGCAAAATATATAATCGCTTAAAACGCGACCCTTCATGAAACAAAAATACTACTCATTGCAAATAAGAACAAGCCGAAACCACCCACAACAAACACAAAGTAAATAGAAAATTATAATAACCACACCCTTCGCAACTGGTTGCCCGAGCATGGCACCTTATCTAGCAAGGACTATCAAAGAAAAGCAACTTGTAAAGACAAAACAAAAATTTATGACGACGTGTTCAAGGGGTAAAAGTAACTCTTGACTTATTCGACAAGTAATTTCAATGCTTGCAGCTTGATTGCAACGTGCGTACACGTTACAATTAACCTCATAGTAACGCGTGTACACGTTGCGGTTTTTCACACCTAAAAAAGCGATAAAAATGAAAAAAATATCTGTTTACCTAAAAGACAACCTGGAAAAGCAGCTAAAGCAAGAGGCTGCCAAACAAGAGCGGCCGCTCTCAGACTATGCGTCTGAACTCATTGAATTAGCTCTTAGAATCAAGAGCATGCAACAAGATGAATCGCGACAAAAAGAAGAGGAATTGATGCGTAAAATGCCCGAACAATTGCTTCGACTTTTGAACATTTGTTCTGAGACATTCCGCTGTACTTTCGATGAAAAAAAGGTGCGGCTGAAAGGTGAAAATGCTGATAATATTTTGCAAGTCATTAAGGACAAAGCTACGGCTTATGTTGATGGTTTTACAGGAAAAGAGCAGTCTTAACGATTAAATTTCGCGTTCCATGTTGGCTAATTTTATCGTTTGCTGAGCGGTTGATTTGTTCGATATCTGTTCCATTTTTTGAACAAATGACACCTGATTTTTTAGTGCTTTATTGGTTGCTTTTTCGTCAGAAATATGTTTTTCAAGCATCAATTGGTCCGGTATTTCAACCGATAAATTGGGCAATTTATTGTTTTTTTTGTCTGACGTATTCTTTATTTCATGCAATAATTTTAAGCTCATGTCTTGCATTTTTTGCACACTAACTTCTTTATTCAAAATGTCTTGAATTGCTTTAACACCTCCTTGCCTCATGAGGTCATTAAAGTCTGTTTTTTTGTGTTTAGGCAGCATATCAGGCAGTACGATGGAAACATTTTTACCAAGCTGTGACAGCCGTTGAATGGATGTCATCACTCCTTTATCTTGCAGGATATTTTTCCCGTCATTATCTAAACAAAACACAACATTTTTTGTTAGCGTTTCAGGATCAATGTTGCTAAAATTTGACTTCCCTAGCGTTGTAATAACGTTTGAATGTGGGCTTGCATTCGCTACGGAAAGCCCTGTTTCAACACCTTCTGCAATGTAAGTTTTAGCTTCTTTTTTTGAGGATGATTGTAATAAAACTGACGCGCTACCCACGCTTCCATAGGAACGTTTTTTAATCGGAAGATTCGCTTTGTCTTGCGTTTTCAGGTCTAAATAAGTGACTTGAACGCCCCGCACTTTTCCTTCTTTATCTTTAGCAATACTTAGCATAGCTGGCGCATATTTTTGCTTTTCACTGTTCTTTTCTCCGGTATAAGCTCGCGGAACAAACCGTAATGCTGATTCGGGGTTGATATCAATATGGCGCGTTTTATTTAAGTATTTTTCAGCTAGTGTCCCTGAAATAGGTATGCTTTCTTTGATTAATTTAAGTGCTTTTTCAGATGTCTTTTTAGGCGTAGATTTTTCTTCTTTTATCGCTAATTTCCTCGGAATAGGCGCCATTGATAGGCATTCTTTTTCGCCCGTAAGTGAAGCGCCATAGGCTAATGCTGCTTTAAAATCAAGACTGAGTTGATTTTGAATGAGCTTCAGCATGCCACCTCCCTCATTCGTGCCAAAATCATACCAAAGCCCCTTTTTCTCACCATGGACGGTGACAACCAGACTCCCTTGTTTTTTATTGCTGCCGTAACGCCATTGGTCATGTGTTGAGCTTTGTTTATTCGGTTCGCCTAAAAGGTGTTGTGTGACAAGCTCAACTTTATTTTTCAAGTGTTCTTCCACTGATTTCGCATCAAGTAAAAATTCTTTTGGTGATGTCACCGCTCTATTTCCTGTTCTTTTTTGTTGAGGCGTAATGCCAACTTTCGACGCCTGCTTTTCTTCAACGGCTTTATTTCTCACTGATGGCAGTGTTACCTCTTTATCCAATTCACCGATAACCTCCAAGGCCGCATATTTATCACCCGTATTGGCCAAAATGGTCTTCAACAACGCTTCCTTATCATCTGTTAAAATCATCACGTGCTGTTTAGCACGTGATGGCACAATATAGAAAGCGCGCTGCGTTGAAAGATTTTTTGACTGACTGGTCATGTGTCCCAACACATACCGATAGCTACTGCTTTGCGCACCATAGCCGGTGACGGTATAGGCATAATCCCAATGGCAATCCTTGAGTTGTTGAGGGTTCATCTCAAATAATCGACCATCCACCTTCTCTTTCAAATGAATGCGATCTTTATCGATACTTAATACCTGCCATTCACGATTCGCTAAAATCTGTCGCTCTTTATCCGTTTTTGTAAATTTGATGCGCATACCTGTTGATATTTCAGCCTGTTCTTTTTGGTAACTTTCCATGGGCAGATTTTTTGGCAACCGCTCGGGATACAAAATCTCTTTTTTGCCGTCACTGTTTTCTGCGGTAAGACTTCTTGCCTCCTTATTGATTGCTACAATTTTCACGTAATTGTCTTTGCCAATTTTGAGATAATCGCCCGTTTGGTATGAATTGGCATGCCTGAGTTCCACGCGAGTTAATCCTTTACTAACTAAGCGATCTATTGCTATTGCTTCTTTTTCTATTTCGCCTAAATGACGCAAACCATCAAAAAGTTCACCATGCACAATGCGTCTATCGGCATGAGAACCGACAATCACAATGGTGTTGTCCCTCGTCTCTTTGGTGCGACTTAAATATTCTTTGACAACGGCCTTTTGTAAAAATAACGTTTCACCATTGATCAATGTTACAGGAGGTTTGCCGTTTTTTTTGTCCTCTTTGTAAAATTCAGGATGAGGGATCTCAATGATGCTGCTTTTTACCTTCTCAACATGCGTGATCCACGGCGTATTTCTTTCATTGGTTTCACGCGGTATTGCCAAAGGATCTAATGACTCAATAGTATGAAACGCGCCCGCAAAATCTTTTTGTATAATTTGCTTCACCGAATCCTTTACCGTTTCATTGGTTTGTCTTACCAATTCCGTCATATAAGCCACGGCAATCACCCCTTTTCGTAATGCTAAATCGGTGGGTTTTCCACTTTCCACGCCGAGGTATTGCGTTGTATCACCCACATAAGCCGCGCGCCCATTATTTTCTTCAACAAGGCATTGAAAATCATGAAAATCGCGATTGCTCACCATAGAGCTTTCATCCAGTAGAATAATCGTCTGCGATAAATCTTGCGGTTGCTTTTGATATTCAACCAACAAACTTTTGAGTGTTTGCCCTTGAATACCTAAAGTCTCTAATTCTTTCACTGCTTGGTGCATAGGAGCACACGCCAAGATGTTAACGGGCTTATCGAAAGATGTGGCAGTTTCTTTTAGCGCATTGACGAGTGAGGCTAACATGGTTGATTTTCCGGTGCCTGCATACCCTTGAATCATCACAAAGCGGTCGCGCGTTGTGCTAATTAAATGACAGGCTTCTTTTTGTCCTTGATTTAATGTGCTGCTGTCTAACATTGCTTGAAGTTTTTTTGGATCGGCTAACGGTGTTAGCGTATTTTTCCCCGTTTCAATGCTGCTTAAAATAGCCCGCTCCATGGCGATGGCCTCCTTGGTTGTCCAGATTGTCTTATCTGCTTCATCCTTGCCATGCACTAATTCCCCGGAGGTTATTCTATCGCGCAAAAATTTTTCTACATCCTCCATCGTCGCATCACCCAGCGCATAGCTGACCGCTGTTTTGACCAAGTCTTCATGTTTAAATCCGGCATTGCGTTCTGATAATTTTGCAATAGCAAAATCAACCGCTTTTTCTACCGGTGTTTTAATGTGCGTTTGGTTCAATGTGGCAAGTGCTTCCGCGAGCTCTTGTTTGATATTACTCACAGCGGATGGCGTTAATTCTTTTTCAACCCGAGCCACCTTCATCACTTCATTGATAATACACGTTCTTTCTGGCAAGGTTTGAAATTGTCTGGCCACTTTTGAGGGATCATCGGTATAAAAAATAATATCGGTTTTGCCCCGTTTGCTTAAGGTTGCCAGTGTTTCTTGGTTAATCGCGCGTGATTTGATGGACGTCATAACACGTTCGGCTTTTTCATGCCGCACTTGCGTCAGGGATTCAACATAATGATAATCGACGTGCAGTTTATCCCAATCTCTTTGCGCGATAGAAAGACGCTTACCATTTTTTTCTACGGTCATGCTGGTTGCATTAATTGATTGAACGGTTATTTTTTCTCCTTTGATAAGGCCCAGTTCCTTCATGTTTCCTGTAACTTGGAGACTTTCTTTTTCGGAAATAGCTAATGTTTTTTCCTTGAAAATCATCCAGTCATCTACAATTTTTCGGCAGGCTATTTTTTCTTTAACGCCCTGTTCGTTCAGCACGGAGAGCGTATTTTCTTCTTTTAACACCGCTTGAATATATCGCTCCTTAATTTCATGTCCTTCATAGTAGCGTAATACCATGCCCTTCTCATAATGCGCGGCATATTTTCGCTCCGACTTGCTTAAAAAAACCGGTTGAAAGGTGCGAATATCATACGTCTGTTGACCTAATTGTCCGCTATTTTTTAATTGTGTGCGGATTTCTTGATTTAAATAATGTGCTTCACGCTGATTTTGTGCAACTACACAAGTATTTTGCCTATCACTTAACGGTAATAAAGCATAATGCATGGCTAACATCTTTAGCCGCTCGTGATCTTCTTTCACAGAGAAAAGATGTACCGGTAACGCTTTTAATTCATTCGTATTGTTGTGCTTGATGGTGTGAATCCCTGACTTTTCTAACACGCGCATCACATCACCTTGAAAAGAAAGGTGTTGGTCGTGCACATCATGCAACAAAACTACCTTAGCTTTTAGCTTGTCGGTCACCTCAAACAGTTTATTCATGGCATCGGGTGCGATCTTTTGTGCTCCATCCACCACCACAATGCCATTTTTTAATCGCGTCACATACAGGGGTAAATTTAAATTTTTTTCGGTTTGAAAGTTAAATCCTGACACAGTACCACTCACGGATTCTTTGCCGATGTTTTTCAGCCACTCCCATAAAGACTGTGGATTGCGGGTAACTTTCTCATTGACTTCGGTCGCGTGTATAGCGTTGGGGGATAAAATCTTGACGGTTTTGCCATTGTCTTCGGACACTTTCAAAAGATTATCCAATAAGGCATGTTTATTCTCCGCACTGTAGCGCACTTCAATAATGCGATCATTGGCCTCCAGCACCCCTTTGACAAACTGTTTATCGGTATTGCTTAATCCCCGCTTGAGTAACTGCGCTTCATCCAAATGAATTCCCATTTTCTTTGTCTGTCCTGCTTTGACGGCATCAATTAGCGAAACTTCTGTCTTCAATCCGGCCTGCGTTGCAAAAGTTCGTCCTTCCGAGTCCAGTTGAATGACAGCCTTATGGGCAACCGCCTCATCAAAAGCTTTCACCAATTCTTCGGGCCTGCAATGCCCTAACCCGTATTCTGTTGCTTGTTTTAAAATTTGATTGTAATGAAGCACGATCGATTTTTGGGACAAAATGGTGAGTGTATCAGCAATCAATTCGCGGGCTTTATCTAATCCTTCCACAGCCGCTTTCGTTGATGATTCCGTATGCTGTGTATTTTCAACCTGGCAGCCCTGATGGATCTGTTCATTCACCCTGCGCAAAAACGTATTAAGATCCCAATCATCCTCGCCTAATTGCGTATCCCAGTTTTTCATTAAAGACTGCCGGTCAATGGCTGTTTTTGATTTTCGTGTATTGAGCGCGGCTACATCATAAGCTTTAACGGATGTCGCGCCCCACTCTTTGACTGCCGATAAAATTTGTTCGCGTCGCTTCGAAAATAGCTTCAATACGGATTCTGGTACGCCTTCAATTTCAAACAGACCATCCTTGCCCAGCATCCTAAGCTTAAAACCCATTTCTTTTAAGCCTTTGGCAAGTTCCGCCCGATAGATGAGGCCAAAATAATTGCGGTCGTTCATGACACGTTCATAAAATCCATTTTGTCGCGATAAATCGGAGGCCAATGACCGCCACAAACCATCCATGCATTGGGTCATATTGGCAATCACCACATGCGTGTGCAACTGCGGATCGCCTTCTCGTGATGTGTCATGTAAGAATTGTGCAAAGGTGAGATTGCGCGTTGTCTCAAACGTGGTTTCACCACCCTTGGTAACACGCGCTTGCGCTAAGCGTTCAACCACCGACATAGCGGACAATACCGCGGATTGATGCAAATCAATCAGCCTGTCATCGCCACCGGCAAGTGCTAAAATCGATACTGATTTGGGTGCTGAAAAAGTTAAATCAAATCCTGGCCGATGCAGGATGGTGTCATCCTTTTTTAAACCCAACTGTTGACCCGATGGCAATACACCCGCCATCACACGTTCAAAATCTGCCAGGTGCACTTGTCCTGAAAGTCCCTGTGCCATGGCGCCTTTTCCACCCCACGTGAAAGCTTCAATTAAATGCGCTTGGTCTTCTTTGAAATAATAATTATTGTCTTTTTCAAAGTAGTAATTAGTGTCTTGTCCTTGTCGGATACTTTTTATGCTTAACATGGTTCCCTCACATTTCTAATTCTTCCGCCTTGCGTGACTGACGTATGGCCTGCTTTTTTGTCTCTTCTGTTTGAATATGAGCAAGCTCAGCTTCTGCTGATTTTTCAGTCAATTGCTCATTGCTTTCTTTGAGTTTCGGTGCGCAAATAATCGCTTCTTCTACCACCGCATTTTCAGGAATTTTTCGCAACATAAAATCAGGCGCAATAATAGCGTCTTGCTCATAAATCAGTTTCATCTTGGTTACCGGATATCGTGACCCTAATTGGGTATAACATTCCAGATTTTCCAACTGAGTGATTTCAGAGGGCAATACCAGAGGACGCGTCATACGTTGATGACTCATCGAAATGCCATCACGAATAGAGTTAGCCCCATACGAATAATTCTCTTGTGGGTCGTCCACTTCCATTTCGCCTAATTCATCGGAAACAAATTTGGCCATCAAGTGACTGGGGTTTCTGAAGAAAAAGCGCGTATTGAGCAAATCCCATATACCGGTTGCCGATTCATAGCCATAAATCGCTTTCATCAAAGCAAAACTTTGCATCCCTAAACAAAAGCAGCCGCCAAATTTACGCGCTTCAGCTAAAATTTCCGGTAATAAAGGCAGGCGGTGCAGGGTTGTCACTTCATCACATTCCACATAAATTCGTCGAGTTTCATTGGGCGTTAAACTTAAAATGGTGAGAGATGCCATCGCCATCCACATCGAAATCAAAGGGCGCAACGCTTTTAAATTCTCGCCATTGGTTGAAATAAAAATCCAACCGCGCTGATTGTCATCCAAAATCCAATCACGCAAAGAAAAGCCCTTCGTTTCTGTTTGCCTTACACCAAAAAGAAATCGCATGGACTTTAAGTAGGTGGTTAACACCGAACGAATCGAAATGGCAGTTTTCTCAATTTTATCACTCGTAAGGGTCGCACTTTCCGTGTTTTTAACATAATTCTCTAACTGCTTTAATTCCATGGTCAGCAATAACTGTGTTAGCTTTTCAATCGAGCGATCGGCGTCATGCCGCATTTTGTGCACAGTACTTGAAAAAATAGTTCGCGCTGCCTCCACCCAAAAAGGATCCGCTTGATGACCGTGCATGGGAATTAAGCTTTCTGCCATGTTTTCTACGTGCGCCGCTGTTGGTGCTTCCTCCCATAAATCCCACGGCGCACAGCGCACATCAAAGGGATTGAGAATAATATCGCCTTCCCTAAAATAGGTACTGGTTAACGTGCCGCCTTTATCGTAAATAATGGCTTTCTCTCCCCATGCGCGAAGATGTCTCAATCGCTTGCAAAGTAACTGGGTTTTCCCGCTACCGGTTGTTCCATGAATCAGTGTGTGTTGTACTTCGTGATTAAGAATTAATGGCAGTCCATCAATTTTCATGGGTGATGCCACTTTTTCTTGCTGAATTTGTTTTTTCAATGCTTTAACAGGAACCAATCGCGAACCGCGAATAAATTTTCGGCTGTTTTGTTTTTCACCTTTTTGAGTAAACCAACGCACCGCCAAAAAAAATAACAAAAGATTTAAACCTCCTGCTAGCACAAAAGCCTTCAGCAACATCAACCACAAATAACCCGCTGCCTCCTTAAAAAAAGGTAATGACACGAGCGTCCATTGTGTCTCGGCTACCCAATGCCCATGATAGGGAAAGGATAGGTGAATGACAGGATAGGTACCCAGCAACCAATAGAGAAACCAGCCGATATAATAATAAATACCGGCCAGTAATTGATGCGGTACCGCCCAGAGCATCAAATAGCTCACCACACAAAAAAGAAAAAACATACCCAACACTTTCATGATGACTTTATTCACCTGAATAAACATCCGAACATTGTGAAACGTGACTTGTCCACCACGAATATAATGCTTGGTGGATGATTGTGGTTGACTCATCGAAAATGCCTCCTTAAGTACATAAAAATTAGTATGCCTCTACCTGAATCATGCCTTGAGGACTCGTTCGTGTTAAAAGCCATGAACCATAAAGCGCATAGGTTGCCTGAACGGTAGGAGTAACATTGCGTTGCACCAAAATGTCTTCCAATCCATCACCATTAAAGTCACCGCGTGCTATTTCAATTAATTGTGTTTGCATGTCTTCGTAGATGAATTTGACGGATAACGGATTGCTCGCGTCAGACATCACTACCTTTTTTTGTTGAATAAGTACTTGTAATGATTCTCCTTTTTTAGCAGCTTCCTCTAAGGGTACATCATAATCATCGGCACCACCGGCTGTTACAATCGTAGGTGGTAAATACGCGGTCTGTGTCAGATTAAAATTTTTTAAATAATTTTTTTTAGCAGGCTTCACCTGTTGTAACAAGCGAAGCCTCGTGCAAAAACTACGGTAATAATCAGCGGCTTTTGATTCCATGTAATTCTTTTCAGGTAAGCCTTTCTCCCAGAAATCATGACAATTATGAACGGAGTTGGAAAAACTTTTTTTCTCTCTCATGCTTAATGCCATCAGTGTTTGATGGTCAACTTCTCCTTCAATCACAACATGATCAAATTCAAGGGGACTACTAATGAAAATACAATTTTGGCAGGTAGGCGCTTTTACATACCATCCAATTAAGACAAAAGCGCCAAGAAGCATGAGAAGTAAACTTATTCCTAACCACTTTTTTTTGACCACGAGGTTACCGCTCATTACTTTCATCATCTTTTTCCAATGATAACGCCGCCAATGCTTCTTGTGGTGGAAGCACATCCGCTACATCATGAGGCAATGTTTCTGGTAGCTTATATTCTGCAATACCCATAGCACCATCCAAATGATTCAATGCAAGCTCAGCCACGGTTCTATCTTTTTTCTTGCACAGCAAAAGCCCAATGCTGGCATTATCTTTCTCCGATTTGAGATAGCGATCGGCAGCAGCT
>JAJZTL010000001.1 GCA_021848965.1 Pseudomonadota bacterium | reverse complement strand
AGGCTTTGTTTCTTAGCTCAAAAATTGTCCAACTCTAGCCTCATCAACATGCACCCATGCTATCATCTTATTCATTAAAAATCATCTCATGAGCGCGAAAATTAATGCCAAACAAATATCCCCAGAAAAAAGGTTGGAACGTACCGAAACAAAAATATAAATTAAAAAATTGGTCTGAATACAACGAGGCCTTGCGTCGCCGTGGAGATATCACTTTTTGGCTTTCTGAAGACGTTATTTCAAAATGGTATGAACAAGAAAGAGTTTATGATGGTACGGGAACGCCAAGGCTATACACAGATTTTTCGATTATCATTTGTCATGAAATTCGCCAAGTATATCGGTTGCCTCTTCGACAGTGTCAAGGATTTATCGATTCGTTATTTCGCATCTTGAATGTTCCGTTATCTTGCCCTGACTTTAGCGTATTAAGTAAACGATTAAAAGAATTAAACATAAAGACGCCACGTTATAAAAAAACAGATAAGCCTGATGACGATGTGCATGCGATAACGGTTGATTCTACTGGATTGAAACGTTTTGGACGAGGCGAATGGCACCAAGAAAAATATGAACTATCGAGCAAAGCGAGTTGGCGTAAATTTCATGCGGCTGTGAACCAAAATCATTATATTGAAGCTTGTGTATTAACCGATCGATTTGACCAAGATGATCAACAAGTTGAAGCTTTACTGGAACAAGTTATCGATCCAATTGAACATTTTTCAGGCGATGGCGCGTATGACAAAGATCATGTATATCAAGCAATTACTGAGCATTCTCCTGAATCGGATATAGTTATTCCGCCTAGAGAAGATGCGGTTATCAAAGTTGAAGCAGCAGTTTTGAGAAATCGTAATATCCAAGAAATTAAAGACAATGGACGAATGGCCTGGCAAAAAAATAGAGAATACGGACGCCGAAATCTATCTGAATTGGCTATGCAACGATATCAAAAAATTCTGTGGGATACGATGCATGCAAGAGATTTTGATCGACAAAAAATGGAGGCAATGATCGGCTGCGGTGTGCTCAATAAAATGACATCGCTTGGAATGCCAATAAGCTATAGATCCGCCTAAATTTCACAAAAAAACCACAAAGCGTAGGGCTAAGAAACAAAGCCCGCGAGGTTAGGAAACAAAGCCGAGGCGATTAGTCAAAATAGCCTGGGGTGATATTTGTTCCTCTGGTTGTTTAAACATTGTACCGTCATATCTATAGTTAGCCACGCTTGCTTGTGATATTAGATGAAGACGTTCTCTGCGATTTTGAAAAAATTTCGCGCTAAAGGTAGAGATTATCTCTTGACTAATGTTCATCTGGTAGAAAAAATTATCTTCATGAATCTTGAAAGTATAGGTTATTTCACCCGTTTCAGCATTAAAGCCTAAAGCACCAGTGTTGAATAAGTTGTCTGATTGACTCATTGTTTGATATAAAATGGGTAGCAGGTGTTGCAACTCTTTACCAGTAATTTCAATAGTAATACGAACATCTAACAAAGAATCATTCCATTTTTCTATGCTTCTATTCATACTCTCAATATTAATAGTAATAGTACCGACTAATGGAGTAAGAAGTTTTTGCAGATTATCAAGATTGCAGCCATAATTTTTTGGTAAATACTCCGTAGTAAATGCAGGAGTGTGCATTCTTTCTCCAGGAGCTTTAACCAAATCTGCCCAACTAATAATTTTTCTGTTAGCGGCTTTTGAAGAATCTATTGCTAAGTCAGCTTTTGAAACTCTATTATTACTCGTTTTTTGAGCTAATTCCCTTAATGCGTCTAAGTTCCAGTTTTCATCGTCTAGTTGCAATAATTCCTGAAAACCAACATTATTGGACTCACAACTTAAATTATAAATATAAACTACCGTATTGCTGTTTTTTTCAGCATCATAAATAAAAAAAGTATCACCACATTTGCGGAGAGCGCCAACGACTACCATGGCATTTTGAGCATTACTGAAAACAAGGTTCAAATAATTATAAACATTTTCCTCCGCATCATATTCTAATTGGTCATGAGTATGATAGCGAATTTCAACATCAGCATCTAATTTTTTCAATGTTTGATACAATTGGATTAAAACTTTCAAAAAGGCATCTGGATTACAAGAAAAATCTGTACTTAAAGTAGCTTCGGGTGGTGTTTGAGAAGGTTGAGCTTCTAGAGATGCTAAAGCCTCAGCCGTTTTTATTTCTTCGCCATCAAAATTTTCTAAATGATAAACTTGAATATATGGATTGTTTCTTCTAGCATTTGGCTCAGGAAAAATATGGAAATTAAGCACACTTTCGCTCAAATAAAGCCAAGTTTCACCTAATGACTGTAAATAATTATGTGCATGAGTAGCAGAATCTATATCTGGGAAAGGTATTTTCATGACGACATAAGGAGCTTGATCGGGTTCTCTCTCAAATCTTTTTTCAGTAATGCTCTTCAGATCAATGGAAAAATGGGTTGCAAATTGTTGGAGAAACTTTTGAGCATTTTGATAGATCTGATTCTGTTCAAATGGGTACTTCATAATGTAATGTTTAATTTCTATGTGAATTTTGAAAAGATGAACTATACAGTAAAATCCTTAATGTAGAATTATATTTTGAATAAAATCCGAAAAATAACCACTGGTGGCACTTCTTCAACATTTGGTATGAAGCAAAACGACTTTTTTGCGCTTAATGAAAAATGGGTTATGGATATTCTTATCTATGAAAAATTAAGTTGACGATGCCGAGCCATGAATTTTGATGACCGCTGCCCAGTATACACGCAAGTATTTGAGCAACGGATCACAGAAAATTATGGTTTTATAGCTGGAGAATAAGCTACACAACTTTGATAATAGCCGCGCCTAGTTCTCCCGGAGATTTAACAGTGATAACACCCGCTTCTTCAAGGGCTGCAAATTTATCTGCTGCGGTACCTTTGCCTCCAGAGATAATAGCGCCAGCATGTCCCATACGCTTGCCAGCAGGAGCACTTACACCCGCGATATAAGATACTACAGGCTTTGTCACATGTTCTTTAATGAATGCAGCCGCTTCTTCTTCAGCAGTTCCTCCAATTTCACCCACCATGATGATGGCTTCAGTTTGTGGATCTTTTTCGAAAAGTGCTAATACATCAATAAAAGAAGTACCAGGAATTGGATCGCCACCAATACCAACACAGGTACTTTGACCTACACCAGCATCAGTTGTTTGTTTAACTGCTTCATAGGTTAAAGTTCCTGAGCGAGAAACAATCCCAATCTTACCAGGTTTATGAATATAGCCAGGCATAATACCCATTTTGCATTCGCCAGGTGTGATGATTCCAGGACAATTAGGCCCAATTAAACGAACACCTAGGTTATTGTCTAAATAAACTTTCACTTGAAGCATATCTATTGTTGGAATACCTTCCGTAATACAGACAATTAATTTTATTCCTGCTTCAGCTGCTTCAATAATGGAGTCTTTACAAAAGGGAGCAGGTACATAAATCATACTTGCTGTTGCTCCTGTTTCTTGGACAGCATCTTTTACTGTATCAAACACAGGTAGCCCTAAATGCTTTTGTCCTCCTTTTCCGGGAGTCACACCCCCCACCATTTTTGTTCCATATGCAATTCCTTGTTCCGAATGAAAAGTTCCTTGTTTTCCGGTAAATCCTTGGCAAATTACCTTAGTTTCTTTGTTAATTAGAATACTCATACTTTGTTTCCCTTGTAATTATTTATTATTAGCTTTTATTAACAGCTTGGATAATTTTCTGCGCGCCATCAGCTAAACTAGTTGCAGGAATAATATTCAATCCACTGGACTTTAATTTTTCAGCACCTAAATCGGCATTATTTCCTTCCAGTCTTACAACGACAGGCACTTTAACTTCCACTTCCATTACTGCGCCAATAATACCATCTGCTATTAAGTCACAACGTACGATACCACCAAAAATGTTGACCAAAATGCCCTTAACATTGCTATCGGCTAAAATGATTTTAAACGCTTCTGTTACGCGTTCTTTTGTCGCGCCACCGCCTACATCGAGAAAATTGGCAGGCTTTCCGCCGTAAAGTTGAATTACGTCCATTGTTGCCATAGCAAGCCCAGCACCATTTACCATGCAGCCAATGTCTCCCTCTAAAGGAACATAATTTAATTCCCATGCTTGCGCACGATTAATTCGATCATCTTCTTGAGAGCTATCACGCATGTCTTTTAATGCGGCTTGTCGAAATAATGCATTATCGTCTATGTTAATTTTCGCATCTAAGCAAACTAAATCATCTTCAGCTGTAATGACTAAAGGATTAATTTCTAACAAACTTAAATCTTGTTCTACAAACATCTTGCCTAAACCAACTAATAATGGAGCAAATGTTTTCATTGCTTTTTCGGGTAGTTTTAATGCAAATCCCAATTCTCGCGCTTGATAAGGTAATACCCCCAAAAGTGGATCAACAATAATTTTTAGAATTTTTTCGGGTGATTCATGAGCAATAGTCTCAATATCTACTCCACCTTCCGTCGAAGCCATAAATACAACACGTCGTGTTGCACGATCAAGCACTGCACCTAAATACAATTCACGTGCAATATTCGACGTTTCTTCAATAAGCACAGAATTAATGGGCTGACCATGCGCATCTGTTTGATACGTCACAAGCCGTCTGCCAATTAAAGCTTCAACCGCTTGTTCAACCTCTTCTTTCGTAGAGCAAAGCTTTACACCACCTGCTTTACCACGCCCACCTGCATGAACTTGTGCTTTGACGACACATCGTTTGCCTCCTAACATTTCAAATGCTTCAAACGCTTCTTTTGCCTTTGAAACTACTTGTCCATTGGGCACAGGTAACCCATATTGTGCCAATAATTCTTTGGCTTGATATTCATGTAAATTCATTTTTTACCCTAATAATTAATTAAACATCCAACAAAAGTCGACTAGGATCTTCTAAAAGCTCTTTTACTGCTACTAAGAACTGGACCGATTCTTTACCATCAATGAGGCGATGATCATATGATAATGCAACATACATCATGGGTCGAATCACCACAGTACCATTTTCAGCAATAGGGCGTTCTTGAATTTTATGCATGCCTAAAATACCCGTTTGTGGTGGATTAATAATAGGTGTTGCTAATAATGAGCCAAAAACTCCACCATTGGTAATGGTAAATGTTCCACCTTGCATTTCCTCAATGCTGAGTTTTCCATTGCGTGCACGTGTTGCATAATCTGCAATATTTTTTTCTATGTCAGCCATACCTAGTTGATCGGCATCTCTTAACACAGGAACAACCAATCCTCGATCGGTAGAAACTGCCACACCGATATCATAATATCCATGATAAACAATATCTGTTCCATCTATGGACGCATTGACGGCAGGAAAACGCTTCAGCGCTTCAACAACAGCTTTGCAGAAAAAAGACATAAAGCCTAGTCGCACCCCATGACGTTTCTCAAATTTTTCTTGATATTGAGAGCGTAATGTCATGACGGCTTGTAAATTCACTTCATTAAATGTTGTTAACATAGCAGCCTCATGCTGCGCAGATAAAAGCCGTTCAGCCACTTTAGCACGTAATCGTGACATAGGTACGCGTTTTTCAGGACGTTCGCCAGAAACTATTACAGGCGCAGAGGATATATTGGTTTTTTCTTTTGCAACAGGTGTATTTACGACGGCTAATACATCTTCTTTTAAAATTTTGCCATCTTTACCTGTTCCAGATACTTGATGAACATCTAAATTATGTTCTTTGAGTAATTGACGCACCGAAGGTGAAGCAGCTGCATCAGTGGCAATGGTTACTTTTTCTTCTTTATCCGATTGCTTTACTGAGGAGGCAGCACCCTCTTCTATGGTAGCTAAAACATCACTACCATGTACAACAGCGCCGACTACCTGCAAAATTTTCCCTAAGACACCATCAGCCGGTGCAGGCACTTCTAAAACCACCTTATCCGTTTCTAATTCAATGAGAGTTTCATCGCGCTTAACTGCGTCTCCCTCTTTTTTATGCCATGTTAATACTGTGGCATCAGAGACAGATTCCGGTAACATTGGCACTTTAATTTCAATTGACATAATTTCAACCTTTGCTTTAGTCATTTCAAAGAGGCAATTATACACGCGACAGAGCCTGTAACTCAACCTTAGAGAGCCATTTAATGTTGAATAGGTATGTAAGACAAATACTATTTACACCAACGCCATTGAATTTCTACTCGTCGATTCATTGCTGCGCCATGAATTAAGAAATTATCAGCGATATCAAATTTTTCTCCATACCCTCTGGCTGATAATCGACGTAAAGGAACACCATTAGCCCACAGAAAATCTGCCATTTGTTGAGCACGTTGCTGAGATAATTTTTGCTCATCAAGTGGTGAGCCAATATTACCATCCGAAAATCCAGCAACATACACCACTTGATTGGTACTCGTCTTGAGAACAAGTTGTGCAATATGAATCAATCCTAAATAATACACATCATCAAATTCATACGTATCAGGTAGATAATACACATCCGTTGGCACGAGCAACGTGATCATGTCCCCATCTTGAATCACCTGAACATCTTCTTTTGTTAAAAATTGGATTAAAGCGGCTGGAGTTTCTTGTCGTGCAGCATTCACTGCCTGCATGGTACCAGCAACTAAGCCTCCGGTCACAGCCCCTGCTCCGATACTTCCAGCAGAAACAATGGCTCCAACTGTCGCGCCTGTGGCTGCTCCCGTTAAGGCGCTCATGGGCACATTACTTGTTTGCTCAAAATTATTGTAAGGAGGATTAGCGGGACTTTTGTTTGAACAAGCATTGAGCAAGTTTAGTAACAAAGCAACAAGCGCGATACTCAAAAAAAACTGATACTTTTTTTTCATAGCCATTTCTTAAAATAAAATCACTGTTTCATACTCTAACACACAAACGATAAAGTTGAAAAAAAATAATTTTAGCCTATACTAATAATTAAGATGTTTAGAGAATTCTTAAAGTGAAAATTCTAAACATACTCGCCGTTATTGGAGCTTTGTTGGAAGCAATCCTTTTTCGTTTGAGTTAGCAACTTAGACAACGGAAAGTGGAAATCTGAAAGCGGCGAGCTTTGAACACTGCTCATAGCATAATTGCAAAGAGTGTGGAGTTAGAGCGATACAAGCGAACTTCAACTGAACCGTTACACTATGTAATTTATAAGTTGAATGATTGGAGATGTGGTGTTTATGCCCTCAACCTCAAGGAAGACAGGGAAATCTGAAGCACCTCCAGGTTCACAGTCCTTTTATTTGAATGGGCTCAGGACAAAAGTTCGCGGTTGTATCGCTTTTTTATTGCCCGTTTTCCTACTAAAATATACTGCATGAAAAATATTCTCATTATAAATACGGGCGGAACCATAAGCTGTGTTCGCTCGAAGCATGGCTTTGAACCCAAACGCGAATTTGTTCCTAAGCAGCTCCTGCAAATGCCGGAACTACGTTCACAAGATATTCCCGCTTATCGCATCGTTGAATACGATCCATTAGTTGACTCCTCCAATATAACGATTGAGCATTGGAATTCTCTTGCAAAAATGATTGCCGAAAATTATGAACAATATGATGGCTTCATCATTTTACATGGCACAGATACCTTAGCGTATACTGCGTCTGCCTTATCTTTTATGCTTGAAAACCTCGACAAACCCGTCATTCTGACAGGTTCACAAATTCCTCTTTATGAAAGTCGTAACGATGCGAAAGATAATCTTATTGCCTCTTTATTACTTGCGGCTCATTATCCTTTAAAAGAGGTTTGCATTTATTTTGGCTCACGATTATTGAGAGGAAATCGCAGTCAAAAAATCAGTGCACATCAACTTGCTGCTTTTGATTCTCCCAATTATCCCGATCTGGCTGATATTGGTATTCAAATGATGGTTTATCCCGAGCGACTTTTAAATGTTAATGCAGAACCCTCCAACACGCTCATTTGGCAGCCACTCCATCCGCATTTTCTTACCAACTTTCGATTATTTCCTGGCTTTTCCAACCAAATATTAGGTTACATTCTTAATCAACCTGTTGAGGGAGTTATTCTTGAAAGTTATGGCGTAGGTAACGCGCAAAACAATGATCCTCAATTTTTAGAGATATTAAAACACGCCACCGATCGCGGCATTATTATCGTAAATTGCAGTCAATGTTATCGCGGCATGGTGAATATGGATAGCTACGCCACAGGGCAGACCCTATTAAATGCTGGTTTAATTTCGGGTTTTGACATGACCACGGAAGCCGCACATTGCAAGCTGTTATATCTCTTAAGCAAGCAATATCCTATTGACATTATCAAAGAAAAAATGCAAGCAAATTTAAGAGGTGAATTGACATTATCCGTTTTTTAGCGGTATAATTCAATTCTTAAGACTTTTTTAAATTTGTAAATTTAGGGTTTTTTAAATGGATGAGCTATCGAAAAAAGTAAAAAAGAAAAAAAAGCCTAAACCATTAATAATCTATCCTTTTCAAAAACTAACACAACAAGAATTTGAGAGTCTAATTGTTTTTTTAAGAACATTACCCCTAGAATCATCAGATGAATTTAGGCATATCCTGTCAGAACAAGAATCAGCTTCTCCAGAAGATGAAATTTGGTTGCAAGTTACCACCTCTAAAGAAACAGCTCAGAGAATTAAATCTCTCCTTAAAAATGATACAGACCCTAACCTGCAGGAATTAAGTTTAAAAATTGTTACGGCCGATTTTTCAACTTCTCTGATGGAAGAAAATAAACCTGAGCTGATGCTTTTGGCGAAAAAAGTAGAGGCAGAAAAAAAAGCAGTCCACGATACTCTCCACAATATTGAAAATTACACTCATTATTTGCTTCATCCCGGCACGCGCCATTCTTGTTTAGGACATGATCATTCACAACCTGTAGAATCAGCTCCTGACGCAACCTTAGATACAGTCAAAGATTCTCCGGATAGTGCCGCACAAAAGAGACGCTCAGAAATAGATGCAAATGCAGAGTTGGCGGATGCCATAGGCGGCGGATTTGCTTTTATGACTATCCTCAGCTTGCTGATTCTGTCTCTAAATAAATTGTCAGGAAATCGACCTTCTTATTTTTTAGATCCTGATGTGACAAAAATCAATATCTCTCTTGCAGGCCTGGCATTTGGACTACCCATGCTAGTATTAATTTCCCTCATCGATCGTGAAGTACATAACCAACAAAATCAAATTGCTCGCAAAGCAGAGATTCTGGTATCAGAATTCAAACAATTGAAAGAAAGGTTACCGGCCTTAAATTGCTCAGATATCTCTTCTGTACTAGATGAATTAGAAATTAAAATAGATGACCAGCAAACGATAAAATTATCCGACCTACGAGTTGTTTCATTTGAAGAAATCGATAAGTCTCTTGATACTCTAACGAAATTCAAATTAAAATTTTACCAAGTTTTGTACGCTTTAGGACATCTTTTTGAAAACATAAATCAAGTGATGCTAGAAAATGCTGATGAATTTTCTCTTTTAGCAAAAATTCTCGCTTATCCCGTATTTGGCGTCTTAGCACTAAAGACATTTAGAGCAGAATATAGCATTGCTTACAGCGTTTTAAGACATCAAATTGCTTTTAATGAAGGTCATCTTATTAATACTGCTGCACCCATCCCAGTTTGGGTTTCATCTGATTCCACCGAAGTTCCAGCCTATACCACGGATAAAACTCCACAAATTTTTGTTTGTTATAATAAAACCACAAAGTTGCTGCAATATAAAACAATATCAAATCCGACTAAGTGGCATTCTTTGAGCGAAAATCATTTTGAAGATAAAAGTGCTTACGAACAGATGATTCAATATGCATCTACAATGGATGATATAGAAGCCGCACCATCTTTTAAAAATGAAGAAGCAGATATATTAATGAAAGCCATTACGAAAAAAAATGAGCCTTTTATTTCTGACTCGTTGTCTCTTGCGCTTTATCAATCACCCAAAATATTGTATTCCACCGCCTATATTTTAAATACAATTTTTTATTTTGTTAAACAAAACGCCTTATCTTATACACTTGCTTCACTTATAACGGCCCCCTCCGCAGCCGTGGCTTATTTTGTGGCTTTGCGCAAAGAAAATGAGGCAAAACAAAAGTCTGTCACAAATAGTGAGTCGCCTCTTACACCTCAAGCGCTTCTTTTTATTAAAATAGCCACCTGGCTGATGTATCGATTAGCACTCACTTCTTCTCGCACGGTCAACTGTTCTTACCCTGCCAATCAGTGGGGACTTTCAGCCTATCCGCTAGCACAATGTTTAACCACTCTAGCTCTTTGTACTATTTTTGTATATACCGCTTATACTAGTGCAAAAACAGCAGATCAGTTATTGACATGGAGCCCTGAGGTGAAAAAATTGCAGAATGATCTGTCTAAAACAGCAGAAAATTTTTACTCTATCCTTCAATCTAGATGCAATAAAAATAACTTATCTATATTTAATATTTCTAGAAAAGAGACAAACAATTCAAATGGCGAAACAACCGATTTTTATATCACGCCGCCTGTATCGGAGAGTAAGGAACAGCCTAGTTCTCTAAAAACTCCTTTATTATTAGATAGCAAACCATCGAGTTGCATTATATGTTGAGGCAATATAATTATGACATCACCACGTACTTCTTTATCTAACTCAATACACGGCAACGCCGCAGACTTTCACACTAAAGCGGGTTTTGTTCGCGAATTAGCCACTATGTTCCTGGGGGCTCTCTATCTATGGGAATCAATTATAAAAGAAATGTCCAACGACTCTCAAAAAACTCTTTTTTCTGCCGTAGGAATAGCTACTATTATTGCAGCAGGAACCTCCTATATTAATTATGAAATGGATCGTCTGCACCAAGGTCCTATTGATCATAGGCCTCTTCTTGCAGCACAGCGAAGAGAAGGCACCTCTGACGTAATTGATAAACCTAAAGTAGACACCTCTACATTGAGCCAGCTTAGCCAAACAGTAGGCAATTTTTTGACAAATAATGGAAAAATCACACCGATGCAATCTTTTATGCTCATCGTTTCCATGATAGGTGGCTCAGGAGACTTTATGGGGTTCATTGAAGACATTACCAATATTGAAGCCAGTCAATATCTGAGAAAACCTGAATTAGCGCTACAAGGTCTTTTTCTGCTGGCAGTTGGATTACTTGCCGCATGGGCAGAAGCTAGGGCCAAAAAAAATGCAATGGAAACTAATAATGGTACCGCAAAATCAGCAGAAGAAAATCCTAATCAAGATGCCGATAAGTGGACGCTGGGTTCCCTTGTCATTAAAACTTTGCAAACAGCCACTGCCAACGCACTGTTCTATGCCAGTATTGCAGATAAACTATGTGGTTTTAAAGTAGATACTGACTTTGATGTTTCTTACAAGGGACTATTATGTGCCCTTATCCCCATGATGTATGTCACATGGAGCACTGTTTCCTACCAATATTACATTAATGTTTCACATCAAGGACATTTTGATTCTCTTTCACCAGAGATCACCGCAGATGAATTAGCCGAATGTGGCGATGTAGCCACTCTCGGCGCAGATCTTGAAGAGGGGGCCGACAATGATTCTTGCTGTGGACAATTAGTGAACGATTTAAAATCCATGGGACTCTTCGATGACAAGAGAGCATTCGGTAGAGTTTTGGGAACCGCAACAGATTTAGCGGAAGAGTTGCTGTTCTTATTACGCAATAAGTTGTCTTCTAAAGCCTATGTTGAGGCTGCTGTTGGTTTTCTTGTTGCTAGTATGATTGCATCCGGATCAGATGCCAGAAACGGTTTTAGCGCTTCTCAATACCCTCAATTTCCTAAGAGCGGTTCATCATGGGCCTCATGGTGTTGCCAAAAGAAACTTGCAGGTCCTGCAGGATATGCTGCATTAACTGATTCTGCAGAAATTCCAGCCGGACATATTGGCAGGGTGAACGCGTATAAATTCCAATAAAATCAAGGTTTGTAGGTGGTTTTTGTAGGGGCGGGTCTTGTGCCCGCCCGAAAATGCACAGTTTTTATCAATATTGGCGGGTAGGCACAAGACCTACCCCTACGTTTAGCGATTTCATTGGCAATTTGAACAAAAATTTTAATGTTTTATGTGCTAAAGGCCTTTATTTTACAAGAATTTAGACGCGTTAGCCCTGGACATATTGGTGACCGAACTAGCAGTCATGGAGCAACACATGGTACAATACTTGGATGACATAATCTAATAAAGTGATTAATGATGTGGCAAATAGTCAGAACTTAGTAACTAAGCAAGATTTAGCTGAACTAAAACTTGAACTTATCAAATGGATGCTTGGTATCGGCATTGCTGGAGTTCTTACTATTGCTGGATTACTTACATATATACATTAACATCCCATAGCATTATTTATGAGTATATCTATAAAAACCCAAGAAGAAATTGAAAAAATGCGTGTGGCAGGCAAGCTTGCTGCAGAAGTGCTTGAGATGATTGAGACTCACGTCCAAGCAGGTGTTACTACCAATGCTTTGAACGACATATGTCATCAATACATCATTGAACAGCAAAAAGCGATACCCGCCCCACTGAATTATCATGGCTTTCCTAAATCTATTTGTACTTCGGTTAATCACCAAGTATGTCATGGTATTCCGAATGATAAACCCTTAAAAAAAGGGGATATTGTTAACATTGACATTACCGTAATCAAAGACGGTTATCATGGCGATACCAGCAAAATGTTTTTTGTTGGCGAACCTTCAATACAAGGCAAGCATGTAACACGCATTGCACGGGAGTGTCTTTTTATTGGAATTGAAATGGTCAAACCTGGCGTTCATTTAGGTGATATTGGCCATGCTATTCAAACTTATGCCGAAAAAAATCGCTGCTCTGTGGTGAGAGAATTTTGTGGACACGGTATTGGCCGTATTTTTCACGAAGATCCTCAAGTGTTGCATTACGGAAAACCCGGTACACGTGAAGTCCTTGAAGCAGGTATGACGTTTACCATTGAACCGATGATCAACGCCGGGAAAGCGGCTATTCGTATTCTACCCGACAATTGGACGGTCATTACCAAAGATCACAGTCTTTCAGCTCAATGGGAACATACTCTTTTAGTGACAAATACTGGCGTTGAAATTTTAACGCTACGCCAAGAGGAAAAATAATTTTTGCAAGAACATCAACCTAATTGCGGTGCAGGAACAGGAGATGTGGATACACTCTTTGCCACCTCTTTGTTTTTTGTACTCCACAAGTGCACACCGAATCTCTCCATAAGACCCACTATAGGTGACTTTGAAGGAGAAGGGGACGATACAGAATTTACAGAATGGGGAGTACCTGCAAGTGTGGTCAACCCTTGGCAAGCAACTTTTACAGATATTACATCATAACGGTCACTCCCTTCGCTTAATCTTCTTATCTCGAAGTCTTCTTCATTATAATCAGATAATTCTTTATCTTCTGCTTCATGTGGGCTGTCCACTTGAGAAAGTTTTGTATAATTAGTCATAGATACATCCCTAATTTATAGTATAAAAATTGGGAACGAGTATAACTCAAAATTCTTAATAAAAAATTAAATATTGATAAAAAAACTTAATAACGCAGGGCCTTTGCCCAATCAAAATATGTATATGTCTTTCCATTTTGCTGCAAGTTCTTGGTTTGCAACAAAATAGTGTAATGAGATTTCGTTCGATCAATATCTTTTCCATCAGGTGATGTTGCCAATTGTAACACTAATCCCTCTGCTGGCGTCTGAGGCGCATAATCATTAATTTTTATGCTATAAGAACTCATATCAGGGCCCGTTATTAAGGCTTCAGATAAAACGCGCCCATCAGTATTTGGCAATGTTAAACCTAATAAATAAGCAATAGTTGGCGCAACATCCACATTTCCACTCGGTAGGCTATCCACAAAATGTTGTTTAAAATCAGGGCCATAAGCAATTAAGGTATTATGCACATCTACAGGGCTGAATGAGCCATGCATACCACGGTTCATACCACTATTAAATTCTGTACCTGCGAATCCTTGAATTCGTGCTTCGGCATTATAATTGCTGGCCACAATTAAATCTGGGTTACGTTGTTGATCATTTTGCAATTTAACCAGTTTTAAGGACAATGTCCCAGGAATATTGCCGTAACGTTCATCTACAAACATGGCACCAAACTCTTGACGCGACTGGCAAAATCTCACTAATTTTTCGATTAATTTTTTACCATGACCAGGAACATAAAAATACGTACTGCCTCCATTATTCGCGACAATAATTGCGTCTTTGGGTAAAGCTTTAGGAACAATATAGGAAGGCGTATTATATTTTGAGCTTAAAAACTCCTCACGATGCCCAACTACGTCGATATCTTTTACTTGCTTGCCACATATTTTTCCATCTTTATCATATAAAGTAGGGTATACCACTGAACCATCTGCTTTTATCCCGCTTAACACCGGATCATATTGACAACCAAGACCGTCATAAGCTTTAAATCCTGCTCGACTTAATAAATCTGCAGGGCGCATATCTCCAGAAACAGCATATCCATGAATATTATCAATCGTGGTCACCTTTCCCTCTTTAATATTACGTAGAGGAAACTCTGTCAAATCACCCGAAACATTGCTATGCGCATGATCCGACACAATAATAAGATCCGTGTTATTCCACTGACCTGTAGATTTCAATTGTGTAATAAGCTTACCTAAGAGCTGATCTTGATTGAGTAATGCTGAATAGTAAGCAGTGCTACCCACGCCATAATTATGTTCTGTCGTATCCGGATTACGTAACCAAACAACAGAGAGTGTCGGATGATACTTCGGAACAATTTGAGTAAGATAACTTTGCATCAAATACGTATTATTTTTATTATAAGGAGAATCTACTCCAGCCACGGGATCGGCTGTTACTCTATCTTTTAAAGTCATCACAGGACCAAAAGCAGTTGGATTTCCATTATTTTTATCTAATGTGAAACCACTATAACTTTCCACCGTATTTGCAGGCAATGGATAATGAATAGATTTTAAGTATTCAGCAAAGCTTTGAGGAAACACATGTTTTTCATCAAAAATAATGCCTTGATTATAGTAATCTTGAAAATAGGCTGGTCCCGATTTACCTACAGTAGCGGTGGATATATTTTTTTCATGCGCTTGACGAAATAAAGTATAAACTTCTGTCAGAGGTTCCTCCCGATTTAAATCGGCAAGAATCTTATAGTCCTCAGTAAATACAGGTTGCTGAAAATCCACAGGATTACCGCTAGAATTATCACCTTTTGCTCTGTTATTCCATAAAGAATTACCATAAAACCCAGTTTTTCCGGCAAAATCTCCCGTAGCAAAGCTCGCCGCATTCATCATTGTAAACGTAGGATAACTTGAATGATTATCACTGAAATAGGCTCCCTCTTGAGACAATTGATAAAGATTCGGGGTAGTCTGCTGTGTTATAGAGTCTGGCCTTAATCCATCCCACACAAATAAAATAATTTTTTTATTATTTTCTGCGTAACCTATTCCACTACATAAACAACAAAAAAATACAGAATAAATTAATTTTTTTAGCATCAAGACCACCATATTCGTTTCTAAAAAATTATGCCAGTATAATATCACTGTTCTTATGATACAATTGAAGAGAAAGTATGTCATTAACAATTGTGCAATAAAGAAAAATCATCCACAATTTGACTGAGTTGTATTAATTACTCATTGAGCTTGTCAAATTCATCCCTTTAAGTACATTAAGAGCCTGATAAAGTTGATAATCTTGTGCTATCAGCGCATCGCTATCATCTGCATTATTATTGGCTGTTTTAGCTTGAGGAGTTGTGGTTGCAAGGTGTCCTTGTAAATCTGCCTCAGAAAGATTATTTGCCTCCAATGCATTTTGCACAAAATCTGCGGAGCCTAGTGTAATTTGTTGAACAGTAATATCAGGTGTAATTCCCATGGCCTGAATCGAAATGCCGCTCGGAGTGTAATATAATGCGGTGGTCAGCCGAATAGCACTACCATCACTTAATGGAATCACTGTCTGGACAGAACCTTTTCCAAAGGTTCTTGTGCCCAACAACACACCACGATGATCATCTTTTAAAGCACCTGCAACAATTTCTGCCGCCGAAGCTGAGCCCTCATTAATCAAGGCAATAATCGGCACATTGTCAATAATATCGCCTTGTTTTGCATAAGCTGTATACCGAGCCCAAGGCCCACGTCCTTTGGTATAAACAATTAATGTATGCTTTCCTTTTTTTCCATCAATAAATGCATCAGCCACAGCAATCGCAGAGTCTAATAACCCACCTGGGTTGTCTCGCAAGTCTAAAAGAAGTCCTTGTAAAGATAATTTATATTTGTGTTTTGCTTCTTTTTTTAAGCCATTAATTGCAGCGATCATTTCACTCGGTGTTGACGTTTGAAAAAGGGCTAATTGGATATATCCATATCCACCTGTAAGTAAGTGACTTTTCACGCTTTGAACTTTAATCATTTCGCGCTTTAAAACAATATGTAATGGGTTACTCATGCCATTTCGCATAATATCTAAAGAAATCGTAGAGCCCACAGGGCCACGCAATTGATCAATGGCCATTCTTAACGTTAAACCCAGCAAAGCTTTACCATTCAGTCGAATAATGGTGTCATTGGTTTTAATTCCTGCTCTTTTTGCGGGGGAGCCCTGTAATGGTGTGATAACGCGGACAAGGCCTTGCTTCATTGTTACTTCAAGCCCAATACCAGCAAATTGCCCTTTAGTGGTTTCTTGCAAACCACGCCACTCTTCGCGACTTAGATACGCGCTATGAGGATCCAATCCACTGAGCATTCCTTGAAGCGCACTTTCAAATAAAGTCTTTTTGCTTTCAGGATAAACATAATATTTCTGAATATCATTCATCACCTGTGAAAATTTTTTTATTTCGGGTGCAATGGAAGCTTGATTTTTTGGGGAGGCAAGTGCAAGTGATGAAAACAAGATGAGAGAGATAAATATTTTATTTAGTGCCATTATTAACTTCCTTTCGCTAGCCACTGTAATGGATTCAGAGGACGGCCCAAATGACGAATTTCAAAGTAGAGCCCGCTCTGCCGTAAAATTCCAGTATGTCCTACATATGCAATTAAATCACCAGCATTTACTTGTTCCCCTCGCTTGCGATACAACGCTTGATTGTTTGCATAGAGTGTCATAAATCCTTGCCCATGATCAATAATCATCAGCAAGCCAAAGCCTTTTAAAGGGCCAGAGAAAACAACTTTTCCTGGAAAAACAGACACAATAGCCTGACCTTCTGGAGCTAAAATTACAATACCTGATTGATGACGCATAGCAGGCACATTAGCACGATTGAGCAATTTACCTCTTGTCGGCCAAATTAAATGATGCATTTCTTTGCTGAAAGATCCAGTTTTAATTTTATAAATTGTTGGGGCTGCGGATTCTATAGGGTGAATATTAATTTTATGCAAGGGCGCCCCCCCTACAGGCGCAGTTTTTGTTGCAACGGCTGTAGCGCGAGAATGGCGATCTAAACGTTGAATTAAGGCTTCTAAGAATTTTTTATCTGCTTCATACGCTTTTAATTGGGAAGATTTTGTCTGAATATCTTGATTCAGTTGTGTCATAATTTTTTGTTGCCTTTCTCGCTCCCTCTCTAATAAAATTTTCTTTGCTTGTTTTTCCGTTGAAAGATGACTTAATTGGTCTAACTGAGTTGCTACCGTTTTCTGCTCTTGATCAATTCTTTCTTCTGTTTCTTGGATTTTAGCCAGTGTTTCTATACGTGCTTTATTTAAATAATTATAATAAGCCATCAATCGCAAAACTGTTGAGGGATCTTGTTGATTAAGCAATAAATGTATGTACTCATATTGTCCTAACTGATAACTCGCTCGCAATTGTTTGGCTAATATTTCTTTTTGCGTCGCACTTTCTTTTTCTAATGAGGTAAGCTTTTTTCTTGAAGTTAATAGTGCCGTTTGTTTTACTTCCATTTGTTGACTCAATACTTCCGTTTGATGTGTCATATTAGCAATGTTTTTATCAATCACGCTTAATTCTTTTTCTAGTTTTGCACGTTGACTCTTTTTTAACGTCAAATTTTTCTTCAACATTACAATTTTAGTATTGACGGCATTGAGTTGCGATTGCGACGTGGCCATTACCTCTTTTACAAGGAAAATACTGAGAAAAAAGGTAATGAAAATAAATTTCTTCATTTCAGCAAACTTTTTCCTTGCATCTCAACTGGAATAGGTAATCCTAATAGATATAATAGGGTAGGAGCAATATCAATCAAAGATCCTCTTTCTGTCACCATTTTTATTTCAGGAGAACCAATATACAAAAACGGCACCGGATAAGTGGTATGGGAAGTATGTTGTTGTCCTGTCAGAGAATCATACATACATTCTGCATTGCCATGATCAGCGGTAATAACAATTTGTGCCGCTACCTTTTTGGCTGCGGCACCTATCTCACTTAAACAAGAATCTAGGCATTCAATAGCCTGCTTCGTTGCCTCGAGATCGCCAGTATGCCCTACCATATCGGCATTCGCAAAGTTGGCAATAATGACATCATAACGCTGATGAGTTAAAGCATCGACAATGCAATCTTTAACCCCAACGGCGCTCATTTCTGGTTGCAAATCATAAGTAGCGACTTTCGGTGATGGAATTAATACACGTTCTTCATTTAAAAAAGGCTTTTCAACACCTCCATTAAAAAAGAAAGTCACATGAGCATATTTTTCTGTTTCTGCGACACGTAATTGTTTTAAACCCGCGTCTGCAATACACTCGCCTAATGTATGCTGTGGACGCAAAGGAGGAAAAAGTTCAATGGACGGAATGTCTTTTGCGTAATGTGTAAGCGTGACAAATTGTTTTATCTTCAGTAATTTTTTACGCTCAAAACCAGCAAAATCTGACAACACTAAAGCCCGTGAAAGTTGTCGCGCTCTGTCTGCACGATAATTCATAAAAATAACGGTATCATCATCCTGAATAGGTGCAGGGGCACCAATAATAGTCGCTTGCACAAACTCATCGCTTTCATTACGCGCATAAGCTGCGTCAAGCGCTTCGAATGCGTTCGACGCATGAAAACTTGCCTGTCCTAATGTGAGCAAATCATACACTTTCTCGACGCGATCCCAGCGAGAATCCCGATCCATGGCGTAATAACGCCCGGTGATACTTTTAATCTCAGCCACCGGATATTGTTCTAACATTTTTTCCAATTTTTCCAACGATTCTTTCGCCGAACGAGGCGGCGTATCTCGACCATCTAAGAAAAGATGCAAATAGACTTGAGAGTGACTTTGATGAATCTTCTGCTGATACAAGCACTTTAAAAGGGCATAAATATGATCTTCATGGCTATGCACTCCACCATGAGATAATAATCCCAACACATGAATAGCTTTTTTATCACGATTAACTGCTTCAATCACTGACAATAAAACTTTATGCTGAAAAAAGAAATTATTTTCTATAGCATGATTAATGCGTGTAAAATCCTGATCCAAAATACGACCAGCACCAATATGCATATGGCCTACTTCGGAATTCCCCATTTGTCCATGAGGCAATCCAGCAGCTTCGCCGCTACATTCTAATAATGCCTTAGGGGCATTATTCCACCACATCTGCCATTGAGGAGTTTTAGCTTGAGCAATCGCATTGTATGACACGTGCTCATCATATCCCCAACCATCTAAAATAATCAGTACTATCATGCGAGTCATTATGCGTGAAAAATTAAGAGAAAACAAATCCCTTGGGAGTATTAAAAGAATTGTGTCTGATAGAGGTAGGATAGTTGCAAACTATCTTTAATTTGAGATGATTTTGGCCTGGTATGCGCTTAAAGTAATATGTTGTCAAAAGAAGTCTATTGCTGTTCTCATCAAACGACCGTTTGATAAGAGTGCTAAATTTAAAAATTTTTTTAATCATGATCTTGATATTTTACCCAATCAGAAAAAGCCTCATCCTCAAATTGATAAATTCCATATTTTATTTTTGTTATAATGTTTTTATTCGCTAATCGCCGTAATGCATTATGCGTTGTATTTTTATTAATACCTTCATCAACTCCAAGCGCCATACTTAATTTTTGTAAAATACTTTTCCCATGCAAATCAGTTTCACCATTAGCAATCATAAAAAGAATAATTTTATCTGCAGGTAATAATGTGCCCCACTGATTTTTGAAATTTTTATCATTAAACACTTTTTCTTTTGTAATTTTTAAAGCTTCATCTGAACCTTTCATTGGATGGATAAGGTAGTATTCAATGTATCGACGGAAAAATTCTGGGGTATTTTTTAATTGTTCAAAAGCATAAAATGCTTCGTCAAAAGATAATGGAAATTTTGATATATTATTGACATGATCAACCATTGATTTAACGAATTCACTTCCAAGTAAGTCAAATGCTTCTAGTGGTGCCCAGTTATAAAATGGTTCCGAAGGAACGCCAAACATTTTTCTCAAAGTATTTTCAGAACTTCCAGCAAAAAGAACTTTAATACGATCTTTTCTAATATCTAAAGCAGCCCGTAAAGCATGTGCAAAGTGTGAGTTTTCCTCATAAGCGAGTACTTGTGCTTCGTCTATAATAAATAACAAAGAAAAATCTGTTTTATCAAAAACATGCATTGCCTCCATTAGTAAAGTACCTGTTATTTTTTTTTGTTCATTAGAGTCAATCTCCACAGAAGCTTCGCCTAAATAAGGAATTTTTCCTGAAGCTCGCAGTTTACTAACGGGTAGTTTTAATTTATTCCAAATTTTATCAAATCCTGTTGGCTCTACTGCCCTATAAAACTCCGAAACTAAAGCAGTAGCTGGATCTATCTCCAATTCCCATAAATTAACATAAACGATATTATAATTTTGTTTTTTTGCCGCAGGTATTAAATCTTCTTTTAAAAACTCTGTTTTTCCCATTCTTCTTCTAGCAAAAAGACCGCGAGCAGAAGTCAAACCTAAAGAAAATATATTTAAATAGCTCTCAGCTAGTTCAGGTCTAGCAAAATGCCAATCAGTTTTTTTATTCATAGTCTTAAAAGTTCTTAATTAATTTAAGAACTATTATCAACATTTTTTTAAGTCAAGTCAATAAGTTCTTAAATTAATTAAGAACTTTTAAGAAGAGTTATTATCATTAAACGACCGTTTTTTGACAATGTTTTGTAAGGTCAACATTTGACCAAAGCTCTACCCTGTCACAGCAATTTTTTCAGAATCCAACATAACACTCGTATGAAATCCTTTTTCTTCCATATAAGTCTAATGACTGTTTCTTGCGTCATGGTAATTATTTAGTTGATTAAGCTCTTCTCTCGCTTGCTTTAATGAAGGATCTTGCTCTAAGGCTTGTTTAAAATATTTTTTTGCCAGAACAGTGTCATGTGCTGCTTTCGCACAAAAGCCAGCATTTTTATAAGCCAGCGCAGTATTGATATATTCAGAATCTGCAGCAGCTTTTGAAAAATAATAGAGCGCTTCTTTATAGTGTTTGTGGCGACAAAGAAAGGTTGCATAGTTGTTTAAAATGGCTCCGGATTTTGGTGCTAATGTAATCGCTTTCTGATAATAATTTTCAGCTTGGTTTACTTCATGCGTATTCTCAAAATAATAAGCTAAAGCTTCATTAGCATAAGGTGAGTTGGGAGCCTCTGCGACAGCAGTTAATAGCTTTTGTTTGGCTCTTTGTCGATTGCCTTGTTTCAAATAACCTAACCCAAGTTGAATGTTGTAGGCCGAGGCTTTAGGATTGTAAGTTGATGTTTGAGGAGGTGGAGCTTGGCAGCCATTGATAAAAAAAGTAGTGATAACGGTAAAGAGAATAAGGGTTGGACTTTTTGTATTCATAATTTATTTTATTTATGTTTCAACAACAACGGGGATATGTAATTTTTTCCAGCGTTCCGAGCGGCTTGTTTTATCCATGAAATCACCGGCTAATTGACCACAAGCGGCATCAATATCATCACCTCGTGTTTTTCGTACAATGGTATTAATGCCTTTATGAATTAAATAATTTTGAAAAGCAGCAATTCTTTCGGGGGATGAACGACGATATTCAGTTCCAGGAAAAGGGTTAAAAGGAATTAAATTAACTTTACAAGGAACATTTTCTAATAATTTAACTAGCTCTTTTGCATGCTCCATGTGATCATTGACCTGTTCAAGCATTACATATTCAAAAGTGACTCGACGACGAGGTTCATTTTCAAAGTAATGTTTGCATAGATGCATCAGTTGTTTCAATGGATATTTTTTATTAATGGGGACGAGAATATTTCGCAATGCGTCATTGGGCGCGTGTAAAGAAATCGCCAAAGACATTTCACTGACTTGAGAAAGCTTTTCCAATTCAGGAACTAATCCTGAGGAGCTGAGTGTAACACGCCGTTTAGAGAGTCCATAACCAAAATCATGCATCATAATTTCAGATGCTTTGAGCACATTATCAAAATTGAGCAAAGGTTCACCCATTCCCATAAAGACAATGTTCGTGACATGCCTGTCATGTGCTCCATCTTTTTTAGACAAAGTACGAACGGCAATCCAGATTTGACTGATAATTTCAGCACTTGAAAGATTGCGATTAAATCCTTGAGCACCGGTAGAACAGAAACTGCAATTGAGACCGCATCCTACTTGAGACGAGACACACAAAGTACCGCGATCATCTTCCGGAATAAAAACCATTTCAATCGCATTGCCACAATGTAATTCAAGCAGCCATTTTTGTGTGCCATCTTGAGAAACACGGTGAAAAGTTACTTTAGGTAATTCTATGGTGGCGGTCTCTGATAATTTTGTTCGAAGTTTTTGACTAAAGTTAGTCATTTTTTCGAAATCGGTTTCACCTTGTTGATGTATCCATTTTAGTAATTGTGAAGCACGATAGGCGGGTTCTCCCATTCGTTGGAAGAACTCGCCAAGATCTTGCAAATTATAACCTAACAGGTTTTCCATTTGTATTATAGATAAATATCTTCGTTTGCAAAGAAGAAAGCAATTTCTTGCGCAGCGGTTTCAGCACTGTCAGAACCATGAACCGCATTGGCATCAATGCTGTCAGCAAAGTCAGCACGAATAGTTCCAGGTAATGCTTGTTTAGGATCCGTAGCACCCATAATATCACGGTGTTTTAGAATAGCATTTTCACCTTGTAATACTTGAATCATCACAGGGCCAGATGTAATAAATGTAACTAAGTCTTTGAAAAAAGGACGATGTTGATGCACGGCATAAAAAGCTTCTGCTTGGTCTTTTGTCAAATGAGCTCTTTTAGCAGCAACGATACGTAGACCAGCTTTTTCAAAACGAGTATAAATTTCGCCAATAACGTTTTTGGCAACAGCATCAGGTTTAATAATAGATAGGGTTTTTTCAACAGACATTTTAGAATTGTACTCCAAGTTTCAATAAAACATATTCATACTCTATTGCATTTCATTGCTATAAGTATAAAATCAAAAATTAAGGTGGAATATTATACAGAAATTCCTGAAAAATGTCGAGGACCCAATGGGGAGAAATAGAGATGCTAAATCACGCAATATGGATTGCCTACTTTATTGTATTACTTCTCACGGTAACAAGCTCTTTATTGATTCTTAGATTTATCAGAAAAAGAGTCCATTGGCGTGTTTTAACGGAGCATCATGAGGTGGCGGGGTATGTTTTTAATGCCGTAGGAATTATGTATGCGGTACTCATGGCTTTTGTCATTTATGTGACGTGGACGCAATATAATGTAGCGGCTGCATATGTTGAACAAGAAGCAGGAGCATTACAAAATTTATTTCTGCTGGTAGAAGATCTTCCTGATCCTGAAAGAACGCAGCTTTGGAATCAACTAAGGGAGTACACGAAAACAGAAATTGAAGGTCAATGGAAGGCGATATCTCATTTAGAAAAATATGAAGAAACTCCTAAGATACTCAATGAACTGTATCAAAAATTTCTTAGACTTAGCAGCGTAAAAACAATAAATGCGGCGGTCTACAAAGAAATGCTCACGCAAATAAAAATCATTAAGGAAAATAGCGAGGCTGTAATTACGAGCAATCAGATTCAAGTTCCAAAAATATTATGGTTAACGATTATTCTCATATGCACCGCATTTATTGGATGTGTTTATTTTTTTGGTATTGAAAACTTATTTGTGCAGTCTTGTTTAACAGCAATTTTAACGACGATTGTGACAACTATGCTCTTTTTAGTGGTTGTTCTGGATTCTCCGTTTTCGGGTAATACGAAAATTAGCCTGAATGCATTTGTAAAGATTTATGAGAAAACGTCGAATTCTGCTTTTTTGAGAAATAAAAATGAACCCAGTGATAAATCAAATAATACAAACAAAACAATTCCAGGAAGCATTTCGTCATAAAATTATTCAAGTCGTTGCTCCCGCCTCGGGAGCCGCTCTTGAAAAAATGACTGCATTACGTGCTATAAAAACGCTCAATTTTCATATTCCTGATGACCTGTTATCTAATGAAATTCCTTATCATGCGCATAATGATGAATACCGTTTTCAGCAGTTAAAAAGTGCTTTACTGGATAACGCTGAAGAGAAAATTATTTGGATGTTACGCGGCGGCTATGGCTGTGCACGATTGTTAGATCGCCTGAGAGAGTTACCCGTTCCACGACATCAAAAAATAGTCATTGGATTTAGTGATATTACGGCATTACATTTATTTTTATCGCAGCATTGGCATTGGCCAACAATTCATGGCTCGGTGTTAACGCAGCTTGTAAACACTGAACAATTGCCCGAAAATTTTTTGAGAATTGCGGAAATTATTACAAAAAAAGTTTCTTATCAAACCATAGAACCTTTAGTGCCACTTAACTCCATTGCTGAATTCAATGAAGGTATTCAAGGACAATTGACCGGTGGTAATTTGACTTTGCTGGAAGATAGTATTGGTACGCATTGGCAGGTGCAAACGCAAGGTAAAATTATGTTTGTGGAAGAAGTAGGTGAAAAGGCCTATCGCATTGATCGATCATTATATCACCTTTTTCAAGCCGGCATATTTAAAGAGGTTAAGGCGATTATATTAGGAGATTTTTTAGAACCAGAAGGCGAATCGCAGACACATTTTGCATTAAATCGGTTTGCTGAAGACATGAGTCTTCAAGGTATTCCGGTGTATAAAACCGACCAATTTGGCCATGGAAAACGAAATGTTCCGCTTATTTATCATGCAGACTCGGAAATTTTTTTCAAAAAAGATAAAAAAACAGCTGTTTTACGTATGACATGTCAAGTCTAGTAATTTCCTGACTTCCGCGTTTTAGAAATGAAAAGCCTATGGAATGTGGCATTTATTTTGATTGAGAAAACAATTTTTTTATGATAGTCAAAAAAACATGAAATTGCCCAATAGTTAAATTGCGAGTAAAATGCCACGTTTTTATAATCACTTACCTATTACGATGACCTTTACTGATATTTTTATACGTCGTCCAGTGCTTGCCATTGTCATTAGCGCACTCATCTTTCTATTTGGATTGCGCTCTATGACGGAAATGCCTATTCGTCAATATCCTAAAATGGAAAGTGCTCAAATTATTGTGACGACTTCTTATCCTGGGGCAGATGCCGGTTTGGTGGAAGGGTTTGTAACCACTCCACTTGAAACAGCAATTGCAAGTGCTGAAGGTATTGAGTTCATGACCTCCACCAGTACGATGGATACGAGCACGATTACTTGCCATATTAAACTGAATTTTGATCCGCAAAAATCCTTTACGGACATTATGAGTAAAGTTTCGTCAGTAACAAATCAATTGCCTGCAGCCGCGCAGCAACCTGTAATTGTTAAAGAATCCAGTGATTCCACTGCATTGATGTATATCAATTTAGACAGTATGGATTTGACTCCGCAGCAAATGACAGATTATGCAACCCGTGTGGTGAAACCACAATTGGAAACTATCAATGGTGTGGCTAAGGTTGATATTTTTGGTGGGCAAACGTATGCCATGCGGATATTTTTGAATACGGTAAGAATGGCAGCATTAGGTGTTACGCCTAGTGATGTATCCAATGCATTAGCGGCTAATAACTATCTAACAACCGCAGGAAGTACCAAAGGGCCTTATGTTTCTATTGGTATGAAAGCAGATACCGATTTACATGATATTGCTGAGTTCAAAAAGTTAATTGTGAAATCTCAAACCGGCGAACATAGTACGTCTATTGTTCGTTTGGAAGATATATCCACCGTTGAATTAGGGTCTGAGAATTATAATTCCAGTGTTACGTTTAATGGCAAAAAAGCTATTTTCTTGGCCATTACGCCCATGCCTACGGCGAATCCACTGGATGTTATTGCTGCAGTTCGTGCCTTGTATCCCCAAATTCAGAAAAATTTTCCGCCCGGGTTAAAATCTAAAATTGTGTATGATGCAACAGATTATATTCGTGCCTCTATTCATGAGGTAGTGCATACGCTTGGGGAAGCAGCATTAATTGTTATTGTTGTTATTTTTCTTTTTCTTGGTTCAGTTCGTTCCGTACTTATTCCTGTGGTGACCATACCCTTATCATTAATAGGGGTCTTTTCTCTGCTGTTAATGCTAGGCTATTCGATAAATTTACTGACTTTATTAGCGATGGTGTTAGCTATTGGGTTAGTTGTGGATGATGCCATTGTCGTAGTCGAAAATATTTTTCGACACATTGAAGAAGGGTATAAGCCTTTTGATGCGGCTCTCTTGGGCGCGAGAGAAATTGCCATGCCGGTTATTTCCATGACGATTACATTAGCGGCGGTTTACGCACCTATTGGTTTTCTGGGTGGCGTTACTGGAGCATTATTCAAAGAATTTGCCTTTATGCTAGCCTGTGCGGTGATTGTTTCGGGAGTGGTAGCACTGACCTTATCGCCTATGATGGGATCTAAAATTTTAACGCAAGATATTGAGAGTCATCGCTTTGTGCACTTCTTGGATGTTTTTTTTGGAAAACTGAAACTGCGTTATAAAAAAATGCTGGCGGGTGTTTTAAAAGCACGATCCATGGTGGTTGTTTTTGTGGTAACGGTATTATTGACATTGGTTTTTTTATACACACATACTGCCCAGGAAACAGCCCCGCAAGAGGATACGGGATTTTTTATGGCATTTTCTTCAGGTCCTCAATCCGCTACTTTAAATTATACAGAGAAATATTCTCAGGTATTTAATACGATTTTTTCGGCTGTCCCTGAGAGGCGTGATTATTTCGTTGTGAATGGCTTTAATGGTGTAAATTCTGCTTTTGGTGGCATGATATTAAAGCCATGGGATCAGCGTGAAAAAACAGCGGGTGAATTAACAGGCCCCTTACAAATGCAATTAAGCCAAATAGCGGGATTACAGACTTATGCCATGCAGCCACCTCCTTTACCTGGCGGAGAAGATGGCATGCAATTTGTGATTCAAACAACCGGTGATTATCAATCACTCTATGAATTATCACAAAAATTTCTGGGAAAAATTCTCAGCAGTGGTTTATTTATTTATGCCGATAACGGCTTAAAATTTGATAACCCTCAAGCGACATTCCGCATTAATCGAAGCAAGGCCGCTGATTTAGGATTAGACATGCAAGCCATTGGTGATGCTTTATCGGCTGCATTATCGGGGGGCTATGTCAATTATTTTAACTTGATGGGACGCAGCTATGAAGTGATACCGCAGTTGGATCGAAAGTTTCGATTAAACCCAGAGCAATTGGAGCAAATTCATCTTAAGACATCCGATGGAACTATGGTTCCTCTTTCAACGATAGCAGAGCTTGAATTAAATACAGAACCGAATAAATTAACCCACTTCCAACAAATGAAATCGACGACAATTCAATTAGCCATGATGCCGGGACATACTGTAGGTGAAGGGGTGAACTTTTTACAAACAACCGCGGATGAGTTGTTGCCTAAGGGATTCTCTTATGATTACAGCGGTGAAGCACGTCAATTCGTACATGAAGGTAATGCTTTAGTGTTGATTTTCTTTTTCTCTGTTATTGTGATTTTCTTAGTATTATCAGCACAATTTGAGAGTTTCCGTGATCCGCTCATTATTTTGGTAAGCGTGCCTTTGTCTATTTGTGGCGCCCTTATTCCATTAAATTTAGGCGTCGCAACGATTAATATTTATACGCAGATCGGTTTGATTACGCTTATTGGGCTGATTACCAAACACGGTATTTTGATGACAGACTTTGCGAATCATTTGCAAAAAAGTAAAAATTTGCCTCTTACCGAAGCGATTGTTGAAGCAGCCGGCATTCGGTTACGCCCGATTTTAATGACCACAGCGGCGATGATTTTTGGTGTGGTTCCGCTGATTTTTGCCTCAGGCGCAGGATCGGTAAGCCGCTTTAATATTGGTTTAGTGATTGCATCAGGTATGCTTATTGGTACATGTTTTACACTGTTTGTCGTGCCAACGATGTATACTTTCTTCGCGAAAGATCATACGCATGCGTTGGATTAATCTTTGAACAAGTTCTTAAGAACATATTTTATTATCACATAAACGATTCAATTGTTCGATCAAATAAAAAGGCAATGATAATAATTGATAATTTACCGAGTCTCCTGTTGATGTTTTAACATTAACGTCAGTTACAGAAGGAAGATCAGCGTTTATACGAAGACCATGAGATAGATTTTTTGTTTGCATGAATTGATGTAATGATTTTAAAGATCCAGTGCTCCCTGCTTTCACTTCAACCGGTATTACTTTGCGATCATATTGTATTAAATAATCAATCTCAGCATTTGAACTTTTTGCATCACGTAACCAATAATATAATTTGGGTTCTTTATATTCTGGTTCTAATACACGCAATAATTGTCCAACTAGCTGTTCGGATAAACCACCTTGATTAACAAATGTCACCGCATCTAATCGCTTAAGTTGATGCAATTTGACGTCCAAAAGAGAGGAAATCAAACCGGTATCTAAAAAAATTATTTTCATGTAACCTTCTTTGATTTCTGCACCCAAAGGAATACCATTACCATAACTGGCTAAGACTTTATGACATACCCTTGCCATGCATAACAGTTGCAGTCCTGACTTTATTATTTCTGTAGGCACCTGCTTATTTACCCGGCTAAAAACAAATTTTTCTCCGAGTGATTTTGGAATGGTCAGCAAAATTTCATCTAATCGATTGGTAGAAACTCGTTTCGAATATTTTGAAAAATCATCTCGATAGGTGGCAAGAATATTATGATGTATTTGCTCAACTTTTTCGAGAGAGCGAAGTGTTTGCCAACTGAATACAGCTTCTGGCATTCCGCCTACCAGCATATATTCTTTTGTATAATTCAATAGTTTTTCATGAATGCTCATGGGGATAGTTTTATCCCATTGCCAAGACGCCAAAAATTCTAACAATTTTTCTTCCCCATGGGCTGACAAAAACTCTTCCAAGGATAAAGGTTCTATGTGCAAATACTGAATGCGACCAACCGGCATGCTAAATTCGTGTTGTGCCAGCACAAACTCAAGAAGCGAACCTGCTGCAATAATCGGTAATTCTGGCATATCCTCATAAAACCAGCGTAACTTAGCCAAGAGCTCAGGAAACGCTTGAATTTCATCAAGAAATAATAAACTATTTTCTGATTTTATGGTGATATTTAGCTCAGATTCAATATTGAGCAAAATTTCTTTAGAATTATTACTTGAAAAAAGATCTCGCCAACGAAGATTTCTTTCAAAATTCAGTTCAATCAGCTGCTTATTCATCAGGCGAGCCAACTCACGTACTATCCAAGTTTTACCTACTTGCCGTGCACCACGTATCACCAATGGTTTTCTACCAATGTCCTGAAGCCAGCTAGTCAAAAATAATATTGCTTTACGATTCATGTATCTTACCAACAATTATTAAAAACAATATTGTATTTTATATGCAAAATATAAAAAACACAAGGTTGAAAATGCGGTCACTTGTAATATATGGATGTCTATATTCGCTTAATAGGTTTTTTATCTTTTTAGTTGAGCACGAATTAACCGCCATTCAGGCATAAATTGAGTCATAAATGTTTTAAAACGATGGTTGTGAGAGGGTTCAAGTAAATGAACCATTTCATGAATAACGACATATTCTATGCATTCTAATGAATATTTTGCTAACTCTAAATTAAAGCGTATTTTTCCAGTGTGATGGCTACAGCTTCCCCAACGAGTTTTCATTTTTCGTATAGAAAACTGTTGAACTTTTACATTCATAATAGGTTCCCATTTGGTGATTAAATCGCCCAGTATTTCAAGCAGTTCTCCTTCTAAATATTTTAATTTTTCGAGAGGCTTTTTTTCTAGTATTTTTTGTTGATTGGTTTGAATCCATTCAAGTTTAGATAAAGCGAAATCATAAATACATTTAAAACTCATACGAAGAGGTGCTGAAATGGTCACTTTGCCATCCGGATGGAGAACTTTTAAGTGAAGATTTTTAATTTTTTTTCTCGTTACTTCAATTATAATATCGTGTAATTGAATAATTTTAATCATTTTTTTTCAAGCCAATGATTTGATAAAAACTTATTATCAATAATGAACTAATACTGAGCAAAAAGAGGCTGACTGTTTGCATAGAATGATCGGAAAATAATTGCACGATTAAACTACAAATACCTCCAAATAACATTTGAATAAAGAAAAAAAGTCCCGAAGCGGTACCGGTTATTTCTGGAAAGGGTTGCAATACCGCCGCTTGAGTACATGGAATAATAATGCCTACCCCCATCATAATGAGTAACATCGGAAAAATTAACATAAACCAACGTGGTTCAAATAACTCAGCTAATACAAACATAATCAACGCGCCACTTAAACAAGATAGGGCCGCAATGAATATCAATTTATCCCATCCTATTTGATTAGCAAAGCGTTTTGTCAATTGAGTACCAATGAGATATCCCACAACCGCCAACGCAAACAGACACCCAAAAAGCACGGCATTTAAATGCATATTTTGTTGTAATAAAAAAGGAGATTCTACGGTAAAAACCATGTAACCTGACCAAGCTAATCCAATGGTTAAACTATAACCTAAAAAAATACGATGCGTGAGTATATAGTTATAGTGCCCCATTAAATCTTTTAACTTGATTCGGGGTAATTTTATTGAGTTTTGCTGAACCTGATATAAAACCATGATAAGCAGAGCAATCGCAAAGATTTCCAAAGCATAAAACACAGCTTGCCATCCTAGATAAAAATCAAGAGTACCTCCAAGAATCGGAATACATAATGGACAGATACCCATAGCGGCGGAAAGATAAGCGAGCATATGAATTTGCTGGTTTTTTGCGTAAGAATCTTTCACAATAACACGCGCAATAACAGTTCCGCACCCTCCGCCTAAGGCTTGAAAAAAGCGAGCAATAATTAATGCTTCAATCGAGCTAGATAAAGCACAATAAAGCGTGGCAATTGCGTAAATGAATAGGCCATATAATGCAATTTTTTTTCTTCCAAACACATCAGACAGTGGACCTGTAATTAAAACGGACAATGCGTATCCAAACATAAAAGTCGTCAAGGTCATTTGCAACAGGGATGCATTTGTGTGGAAAAATTTTCCCATATTGGGTACCGATGGCAAATAAAGATCAGTTGAAATCCTCGGTAAAATGACCAAGGCAATTAAAAAAGGAATAGTGAGCCAGCGCGTTTTGATCATGCAGCAAGCTCCATTACAGGCGTTGATTGCATTGAGTGGGCTAAGTGTTTGGCAATTTTAACGGCTTTTTGTGCGATCATTTCAACCGAGCTTACGAAGTAATAAGTTCCTGCTGTATTATGGCCCAGCACTCGTATAAATGGGTTGGCGCAACCATTTTCATTAATTAGCGCGGAAGTTTCAAAATCTACATCTAATCCACCATAAGGATTTTTTCGGGCTAATTTGTTTTCAATTAATTGTTGTAAAAATTTATCATTAGGCTCAACATCTCGTGAAGGACCGGTTGCATTAATAATCCAATCATAATATTTTTTTCCACCCGATTGTGTAGAAACAACATACTGTTTTTTTTCTGTGTCATAGTGAATTGATCGTAAACCAGATAACATTTCAAGTTGATTTTTTTTAGCCATTTCAAGCAGAATTTTAGCATTATTGGCAGGTATTGGCACGCGCTTGTTTAGCCAGATGCGGTGAAAGTGCTTCATAAATATTTTTTTTGAATGATCGTCCAGTAGATTCCACCACTGTTCTACGACAGAGTTTGTCGACATGAGCAATCCTTGCCAGGGGCGTATTTTTTCTGCAGCCTCTATTTCTTGAAATAATATATCAGCAAAATTTGCATGCCTGTCTTGTTCTTTGAAAAAAAACTTCCATGAAAGATTATCAATAGATTGTAATTCTTTTTTGAACAATTTTAGAGAGTCTTTTAAAGTCAATTTACCTTTTTTATTTTTTATGCCTTGAATTTCTTGAAGAGTAAAGAATTTCATTTCATGGTGATTGAATTGGCTTCTTACATAAGGATAAACATGACGTCTAGACAATAAATCAATATTGCCAGAAACACCTAATTTTTTTAATGATATTGCCACATCGATACCGGTTAACCCGCTACCAATAACGCCTATTGAATCTGTTTTTTGGATGTCCGAAAAGTTTTTATAAATAGGGTAAGGGGAATGAATATAGTGTGGTGTACTGGAAAGTTGATAAATATCTTTTGATTGATTATTTCCAGTGCATAAAATAATAAAGTCAGCATTATATTTTTCACCATCACGGGTTTCAATTTCTCTTAATAAAATTAAATCTCTGATATTTACCACAGATTTTTGAATAATATTTACGTGAATACCTAATGATTGAGCGACTGCAATATTTTTACTTAAACGCTCTTTTATATAATATCCAAAAACTTTTCTTGAAATATATTCTGTTGTTTGAACTTTTTCTTCTTGGAATGCAGAATATTTTTCAAACCAAATTTTAAAATCTTCTAAATCTTTTGCATGAATAAACATTTTTTCTATTGGTGTATTAAGTAAAAGATTATCTAAATCATGCTGATAAGCGAGGCCTACACCAACTTCTTCTTTTTTTTCAAATAAGGTGATATAGAGTTTATTAGATGATTGTGTCTGTAAGAATTCTTGAATGAAAGATTCCAAAAAGGTAATAGAAGAGAGTCCTCCTCCAATAATGGCAATATTAAGTTTTTGCATGATAGTTTTACCCTGTTAAACAAATCGAAAAGTTGCATAAAATTACACAACTAATAGTTCGACTCTTGGATAAAAATAATGCTTATGCTACTATTGGTTCCCGAGAGCGGACTATTTATTAGTTGTCTCTATGACTCACAGAAACGTAGAGCTTCGAATTTCATCGTTTCTGTGAGTTGCTCTTTAAACTTGTATTAAATAATACAAGTTTTAATCTTGGTTGTCAACAACGATTTCGTTTTTTGTAGGGGTGACTCTTGTGGTCGCGCATCAGCGGGCAGGCACATGACCTGCACCTACAACCGAAAGTTTATTAGACGAAGTTAATTGGGTATAGATAAATAAAACTCGGTCACGGCTTCAAGAATTTTTTCAGCCATGGTTATTTTTGAAAGTCGTGGCAATTCAGTGGTTTTATCTTTGGTTAAAATCCAACCTTTATTATCTTCTTGATAAAAAGCATCTGCTGAGTTGGCAATGATCATATCTACATTTTTCTTTTGTAATTTTTGCTGAGCATTGTCTAAGAGATTTTCGGTTTCAGCAGCAAACCCCACAAGAAATGGTCTATTTTTTAGACGCGAAACATCCAGCAAAATGTCAGGATTTTTAATTAAGTGCAGGGAAAGAAGCTCATCTTCGGTTTTTTTGATTTTCTGTGTGGCAATCGACACCGGTCGATAATCTGCTACGGCCGCAGTACTAATGAAAATCGCGGCTTCAGAAATACTCTGCATCACCGCATGATGCATGTTTTCTGCTGACCGCACTTGAATGCAGGTAACATGTGGAGGGCATTCTAATGCAACGGGGCCGCTAATCAATGTGACCTTTGCGCCCCATTGGCTTGCCACGCGCGCCAAAGCGTAACCCATTTTTCCAGAACTATGATTGCTAATAAAACGAACGGGATCTAGCGCTTCTTGTGTTGGGCCTGCGGTAATTAATAGGGGAATATTTTTCAGCAATGCTTTTTTAGAAAAATGAGAGTCTAATAGTTTAATAATATCTTCTGGTTCTAGCATTCTTCCCGGGCCATTATCGCCACACGCTTGAGAGCCTGAGTCAGGGCCTAAAAAAATAACTCCACGCTGTTCAAGAGTCTTTTTGTTGTGTTGTGTTGCGGCGTGTTGCCACATGGCTTGATTCATGGCTGGGGTAATCACGAGCGGTGCTAAGGATGCTAAAGAAGTGGTGGTTAATAAGTCATCTGCAAAACCATGAGCCAGTCTTGCCATGCAATCAGCAGTTGTGGGGGCAATTAAAATGCAGTCCGCCCATTTAGCTAAATCAATATGCGGCATGCCAGATGAAGAGCCATCCCATAAAGAATCATAGACGGGAAATCCTGAGAGTGCTTGCAGGGTAAGAGGAGTAATAAAGGCTTTGGCCGATTCTGTCATAATGACACGAACTTCAGAGCCTTGTTCTCCTAAAAGACGAATCAATTCAGCACTTTTGTAGGCGCCAATACCCCCGGTAACACCTAATACAATGCGTTTAGGAAAAATATTCGATGACATTTCTTGATTATGAAGAGAGAGAAATCAAAAAGCAATAGCATCTAAATACATTTGTTATTCATTATATAAGAGGAAAAGAAAATGAAAAAGACTAGTGTTTTTGATGTGTTTTTGGATGAAGAAGAAGAAATTAGTCGCGCGGTTGATCGTGGAGATCTGAAAAGCATTAGTTCATTAAATGATGAATTGATTCGTGCTATTTTCAATTTTTTATGCCCAAATCGTAAAATGACTTTTCGGCTGTAGGGGCAGGTTTTTTGCCTGCCCGCCGACAGGCGACCACAAGAGTCGCCCCTACAAAAAACCGAAAACTGATTAGTGTTCAGTATACTTGCGTGTACACTCCGTTTTTTCATCTACGAAGCTCGTTGTTATCTTTTCGTATATCATAGCTTTTTTCTGCAAACTGTTCATAATGCTTGCTTCTGTCTGAGTTTCCTTTACCTTTTTGTCCCCAATCCACATATTCAAGACTTATTTGTGCGTCTGATACCCCTTCAACATTCCTAATGTGATTAAGAATTATTTTTGCGCCAGATATACTTGTTTGGTGGCTCAAAGCACCCCAAGTGCTATATTTATTGACATGTGCATCCAGCTTTCTAAATGCTTGCTCCATTTTGATCCATGCTGAATAATCGTCACTTATTTGCTGATCAGTTATATCATGTGCCTCTAAGTTTGTCAGTATTTTTTGTGCGCGAGCTATAATTGCCTCGTGAGTTGTTGTGCTGCTAAGATCTCTATATTTATTCACTTGTTCGGTCAATTTTTTACGTATTAGAGTTCTATCAAAAAATTGTACTGAAGCAAAAGTACTGCTTGAGACTTTCGAGTGAGGCGCTGTACTAGAATTTGAAAAAACTCCAACCGGATTTTTTCCTATAGAGGCAGATTTTCTTGTGACTTCGGGTCCAGTATAACTTGGACGATATATAAAGCGATAGCGGTTAACATAGTCATTTCCTCCGATATCTTGCAAAACACTCTCTACCACAAGATCGGTTAACTCTGCCGCTGCAGTTGTAGAATGAGGATTCAGTTGATGGAATTTTCCCTGTGTTTTAGTGGCAGTAGATCTGTAAATCTGAGTCTGACTTGTCTCATTTCCTACCTGCACTGCATGCACAGGGATTTTTTTAGCAATGAGTTTTTGAAGTTCATCCTCAAAGTTTACTTGTTGTTCATAAGGAGTACCCGCGGCAGAGTGTTTCATTTTAGCACGTTTGTAAGGTAGCTCTTCTGTAAGATTTGGTCCGACATCACCCATCCAAATAACTTGTTTAAGAGGAATATTTTTTCCAATAACTTCTTGATTGATATAAGCTAAGCCAGCTTCAGTGGCTTCTAGTCCAGAAAGATACCTTTCCTTTCCAGGAAATCCTCCTGTTGCTGTTATTGTAGCTAAAAAGTGATCTAATTCCTCCAGGTCTTCATCGACACTCATACGAACCCATTGAGAGCATTCTAATATTTTATCGTCGCCATAGTTTCGATAAAAGACAAGTTGCATTACCATTTCAGAACGATCTTCAGAATCTCCTTCAGCTTGTTCAATAACTGTTTTGGCTCGTGTAAACATCTCACGCACTGTTTTCTTTACAGCTTCAAGAAGGTCTTTCATTGAACTAGTGGCGTCAATTAAAATAACGGTATGGTGATCACTGTTTTCAGCATGAGTTCTTTTTGGAAGTGCGGCCTTAAATTGATTTAACTCCACTAATGTTTGCATAAACTCTTTGTCTCTTGTGCTCTTTTGGGGAATAACGCTTGATGAGCTGCCAAAAACATATTCTCTCACTCCGGTAAAAGTACTTATGCTTGTTGATGAAGCACTAGCACCGCTCTTAGTTGCAGCAGAATTTTGATCTAAATTTTTAGCCAAGGCTTTTGATTTGTCATGTATTACTTTTATCTTTGCATTGACTTCGCTATTGCGTTGTTGCTGCTCATCTAATGCTTTTGTTCTTGCTTCATTAATAATCCTATACAGTTCTATTCCGCTATAGCTTTCTATATTGGGAGTTGTGTTTTGTAGGCCGTACTTTTTGTTGAGCTGCCTCGCATTCAATACCATACTGCAAGTTCCGTTTTTCCCTTGACGCGCGGTTCGTCCTATTATCTGTGTTTCTTCGGCAATATCATCTGACAAAAAGGTCATAATCACATGAGGGCCACCTGCAGCATTAATTTCTGGATCAAAAACCTGAAAGTCAGTACCTCGGCCAAACTCTTTTGTGGTTAAGAGAATGGCTCCAGGAGAAGTAGCACGTCTAATCTTGGCTTTTCTTTCTTCATTCGTGTCTTGGGCATCCAAGAAAATAATCTCTCTTCCGGGAAAATCATTACGCTTTGTTAGCCATTTATTATAGGCTGATAATTCTTCGGGTGTTTCAAAAAACAAGAACATGGGGCGAAGAGGGCCTCCTGATAAGGAGGTTGCATTTATTTTTATTTCTTCTGTAATTGTCGCAAAATGAGATTTTGCCAGAACGCATTTTACAGATATGTCTGTTGGAAACTCGACATGGTTTTCTGTATATGCCGACGGTAAATAAGTAAAATTTTGCACTTGTAAAACAGATTCTAAATAAGATTTTTCTGTTTTACCTAAGGTGCTTAATGTACCTGTCACACCTAAAACATGATCATATTCTTTAATCATTTCGGCATAGGAAAATTCACCTGACTGAATGAGCAATCCAATTTTTCCTCTCAATTGCTCTGTATTAATTTTGCCTTGTTTATAACAATTAAGGTAAGCAAACATGGTTTGATAGCGATAGGTAACATTATATTCCATGTCATGACCTTGTGTGCGGTAACCAATCTTTTGCTCTACGTCATTGAACTCAAAAGTTCCATTGTCGACATTGTATATTTTAGCGTCATCAATCATCGCTAAAATGGTTTGATCCAATATTCTATCAAATCCCTTAATGGAGCGTTGAACAATGGTATTATAATCTTTGTGGCAATGCGCTTTTACACTGTCTAAATCTAGCGTAGAGAGCGCAGCATTGGCCAAAACATAGAGAACAATATTAATGGCTTCTTGGGTCTCAAACACAGAAGATAATGAGTAAGTATCCCCACAAATACTTTTCCCTAAGAATACGTCTACTTCATCCACTAAAAGAATTTTTTTGCGCTGAATATGTTTTGTAGTTGCTGCAGTTACCGCAGAATGAGTTCCATCTATTCCTCGTATACGGTCACCTATATTATCTCGCAAATCGCCATGTTGAGCATTAATTTGGCGTTCACTGAGTTGTTTAAACGTGCCGTAATATATGTTGTCTTGAAGTCCCATTGCTTGGAACATAGGGGTAAAATCTTCAAAATCGCGTTCGCTCAAATAGTTACTGTAGCAAGCAACATCCACATCATATCCCATCAACGCAAATATCTGTGCGGTGACAGCAAGAGTAATCGATTTTCCTTCACCGGTTTTAATTTCGGCTAAATGGTTTTGTATATAAAGATCCACTTCTGCTTGTATATCAGGGTTATTCGGATAAGGAGCAGCAACATTCATTCCCAATAATCGGAAAATAGCTAAAATCTGTGCTGGGTGAGGCTTCAAAATATCTGCCTGTAATCCTTCTGACATCGTTGCTGCTGATGGATCTAGCCCTGATTTACGTAATTTTTCTTTATAATCTTCTACAGACCAGCGTGCAAATAAACTGGCAGCTACGCTAATTATTTTATCAGTATAAGGTACTTGAGAACGCAGAATCTCTTCCAGTTCTTCTTTACTCGCTAAAGTATTTGCTTCCAAGCCTCGTTGAACTCTCTCCCAATATGCCTCTTCAAATCTGCCGTATTGGCCTTTAAGTTGTACAGAGATTAGGTTTGTGTTTTTCTCTGCATTTTCCTCTAATTTTCCACAGATATAATCAATATCTTGCGCGGCGGTTTCTCTATTTCTTAAGGCTGTTGCCAGTGAGCTAAACATAGGATGAGTTAACAATTGTCCTGCTTCTGTAGCATTTGGGCCAGTTACACTCTGCAAAGCGTCGCCTAATTTTTGAATATTACACTGAGTAAATTTTGAATTTAACACTGCAGTTAACACGTCGTGAATGAGTGCAGAAGAGTATTTTTTGAATACTTGGCGGTCAGCCATGCCCATTCTTCCCGGCTCAGTGACAAACTTACCGACATTGATGCGCGTATCCATTATTTGTAACTTAATGAGACAATTTATAATCTCCTCTACGCTAGCATTATTATTTGCTGTAATGCTCTCATAGAATGCGTCTAATCTTGCTTTGACTTGGTTTGAAAAAGACTCAATACTGGCGTTAATAATCGCTGAAATTTCTGGATCTTTACAGAGATTTTTTGCGGTAATTAAACTTTCATAAGCGGTGTTAAAGGTATTATAACTCTCCTTGTTAAAGCTAGGAAACTCTCCTTCCAAAACACGAATAGCGGGTTCCTTAATTATGTCCAGATTGGCGCGAATATTTTCTTTCACGGAATTCAATAAGGCTATAACATCTCTATCTTGTTGTCCAAATACCATATAAACTGATGAATGATGGTAGCTCTTTAGTCCCTCATATGCTTGAAAAATTGTACTATAGAACTCTTCTCTGTCTGCTTTACTGGCAGAGGTTGCTTTTTGATAGTTTTCAGGGAGACTCACTGATACCATAGCGTCCTCTCTTAATCGACTGGCAAGATCCTTCATTTGGATTTTTAATTCTGTAGGAGTCTCTTTATCGCCTATTTTCGTGGTATAAAATTGAATTCCTGCTTCTTCAAGAGCTGCCTTATTTTTTGGATCTAAAATTATATCAAGAAAATTATTTATTACCTCGGAGTTTGCATTCAAAAGCGACCATATTTGATACATTTCGCTAAAGTTTTTATTCCTCTCTGCTTGAGTAAATTGATCACGAAGATCTCTATAAAAAACAATCACGCGTTGTATATAGCCTAAATAATGCGGATCTAACTCTTTAAAAATATTTGCATATAAACTATCGTCATGTCCTTTATTCTCTGAGGTTAATAGAGAGAGAAAAGCTGGCATCATGGGTAATGATTGGGCAAGAGGTAAAAATGCAGTCAGATTATCTTTCTTTAACAACGCAGCATCAAAATGGGGCAAAACAGCTTCAAATTGTTTAGTAATAGCCGGTATATATGTTGTATAAAACTTCTGTAACTTAACCAGGCATGCAAAACGTGGATGCATTGTTGCATTGAGATTGGAGTAATGGCGTAACTCGAGCCATATGGAATCTAAAGCAATTAATGCTGTTGTTAGATTCCCAGATGGCTGCAATTGCTCATCCAATAAAGATGTGACTGTAGTAACTGCTGTTGTAATTTTTTGTGTCAGGAGTTCTTTTACCCGATCAGCATAAGTCAAACGCTCTTCAGAAAAATTGCCAGTGTTTCCAGTAACACGAGAGCTTGCCATAGACGTGGCATAAACCAAGAAGTTTCCTTCATTGAGTGTAGTGCCTAATTGGCCATTTAAATCTTCAGAAAAGCTGGCTAGTCGGTCTGTTAATTCTATTATAGTAAAAGAGTCTGGATTATTGGTGAGACGTTGCCCGTCATGTTCTTTCATTTCTAGAGCAGAAGCTTGTATGGCCACAATGCTTTTTTTACATGCTTTGCGTATTTGTGCAGGAACATACTCTGTTGTAGATCTAAGAATTTCAATTCTATCGTATACATCCCAGCCTTGATTATTGGAAATTACTTCCCACTCAACAGCTTGAACGAAGGGAATTGGGCTCCAATATTGCTCTATATTTGCCTCATTTACTTCTATTGAGTTTTCTCCGAGCTTCTGAATAATAGATTCTGTAATAAGTTTTAAGAAGAGCTTCCAATTAAATTTTCCTTGGCTTCCAGTTATAAAGTTTAAAAGGCTGGCGCAAAGAAACAGTGCTGTTCTTTTATAAGAATCTGAATATCGGGTACCTTTCAGTGTTTCGAGAAAATCAAATAGAGTAATCAACGTGTTTGTGTATGCGTCTGGTGTGATAGCATTTGGGTTGTTAGGGTTATATTTTAAATAGTGTTCAGCAAGAATGAACTGAAATGTTTTCTCATAGTCATCTACATGCTCTTTTAGTTCAGCATGAATATGAGTGTATTCCAATTCAATAACCGCGTCTGTTATGTGTTGCTCTTTTGCGAGTTTAGTGAGCGTGTCGAATGTAGTTTCTTGCGTTTTTCGTACACGACGACGGGTGTTATTTCCCAGTTTTTGAATAGCAGATAATTGATATAAAGCATTATAAACGTGTGAAAAACTATCATAGTAATTTTGAAACGCTGTTGGTTGAACTATTGTCATGTATTTGAAAAAAGCAGCTTTCTTCGCTTGATAAGACTTTAAAGGTGTCTTAAAAGCGTTATCTTTTAATAATTCTGGAAAGCGATTGAGTATTGAATGATAATCACGCAAACACGAAAAATGATCTATTATCTGAGAATAATGGTCTAACTCAGAAATATATAAAAAATACTGACCGAGTTCTTCTGGTGACATTTCCGCAAAGCTTTTATCCTTTACTGATTCGAGGAAAATAACAGCGTCATTTATTTGTTGAATTATCCTAGTAGCAACATCTGAGCACTCTCCTTCATTTAGAGCTTTAAATGCGTTAAGAAAATTAGAGTAAGAGTATTGTCTTTTATTGATGCAATAATTCAAGTACTCCAAAGCAGTGGGCTTTTTTTGCTGATCCTTTATTTGTTGTTCAACTACGCGATCTGCGAGTGGTTTGATTTCAGTAACAGTAAAATCAGATGCTACAGCTTCAAGCGTTTTGTCTTCTCCTGTTTTCACAGTGGTATCTAGGTGGACCTCATTGGAGTCCTCTGCAACTGCTGCCGTTATTACTGCTTTAGCGTGTGGGTTTGAATGGCTCGAAGTGGTGCTGTGCGTCGGTACAGCTATCTCTTCATCACTATTATCATCGTCACTTGGTAGGTTAATTTCAGCAGTATCACGACCAAGATTTTTAAGTTTTACCTTGACTTCTGCTGATGAAGTTTCATTAAGACTAAAAAATGGAATATCCTCGTCATCATGAGTAAATAATGAGCTGCTGGTTCCACCTTTCTTAGGAGCTTGTACTCTGGCTCCGATCTTAGAAGATGGGTTTCCTTTTTTATATCCAAACCAACTTGTCATTATTCTATCTCCACTTTTATTCACACATTATTAGTATTTTTTTGCCATTAACTAATAGTTTTTTAACAACGAGAGGGAATTATAATTGATTTAGATTAATACTATATTAATACGTGTGAATGATTTTTTGTCTGAATGCAGGAAAAGCTATTATGAAAGATTTAATGCATTTTCGAAACTTTCTTTTCATCTGTTAAAAATGAGGGGATTGCGAGGCTAAAACCATAGTTTTTTTAAAGCACATTATCCACGAAATCTGTGGAAAAACGCGCGTAACAATTGAGAAAACTGACGTGTATGAAAGTCAATTTTTATGGTGTATTTCTATCGTCTTCAACTTCCTCCTCATCTTTCTCATCTGGAGTTGGAGTATCAGAGAGTTTTTCTATTGATGCGTGTCGATGAGCGCTAATTATTCCTTCTTCTTCATCTTCTTCTCGAAATACTTTTTCACGCCCTTTCCAAGTTGTTGTATGTGTGGCGTCATTTTGTGCATATTCTCCAAGCTCTATACCTGAAGTGCTGGCGCTGAATATGCGAGGACGTTCATATTCAGGATCACTGTCGGATGCGCTATCACTTGCTGCTCTGGATGAACTCTTATCTTTAGGAAGTTTGCTGTTGTATTTTGCGGTATCTCTCTTTACTTTTGCTTCTTCTTCTGAGCCGCTTGGTGCAATCCATCCCGGCGTAATGCCTTCTCCGTCTTTGACGCCTTCACAGCCCCGTGATTCGCGAGAGGCAATTCGTCCAATACGAGGAAGAAGTTTTTTCATTGCATCTTGTTCGATGGTTTGAGGTGTATTGACGGGAGAGGCTTTGGCATCACCCTTGGAAATACTCGTACTGCGTTGCGCTTCTGCTTGCTCTTGGCCTGCTGCTCGATTACAAGCACGTTGAAACGTGATATTCAGCTCTCTTCCTTCCATGATTTTAGGTTTGGCTAGAACATGTGTCAGTGCTTTGACAGTGGCCACTGCTTTAGCGAGTCCTGCGCGATCTTTTCCACTTTTACACGGAGTAAATAAGACGGGTGTATGAGAAAGATCGATTTTTCCTTCCATGGTTTCATTGTATAGTCGCATTAATGAAACCATTTGTTTCATTGTCCCTACTAATTGCAGATTAATATTATCTTCATCAAATGCCTGTGAACCTGGACGCAACTGTTGAAATTCATCACGTGCCTCTTGCAGTGCAATAATCAATCGTTTAGCCTGTGCTATATCGGCTTTTTCTTTATCGGAAGGTGAGGTGTTCCGTCTTTCTAAATCATCCAAGCTTTCATAGGCTGCAAGAATAAACTCTTTTGCATCTCTATCAAGTTGAACAATAACACCGGTTTGTGTGCTTTCAATACGTCTAGAACTATTTACGGGGATATTTCCTAATGTTGCATCAGAGCGATGTGTTGTGGCCGCATTTAAGTGTTTATATAAATCTCCTTCATCTTGCTTTTTTTCTCCCGTAAGGTAAGCTGCTGCCTTCATTCCAGCAGCGCGCACAGGGTTTTTACTGAGCAGTGTGTTCAGGTAAACATGCGCAGCGCCTGTGAGCTCTTTGACTTGATTAAAAACTTCACTAACCAATGCTGCATGATCTTCAGGGGTTAATGTAGAGTCATACAATTCTAATTCATGCGCAAAATTTCCTGAACTTGTATCAATATGAAAAGTTTCTTCAAACTCTCCCGTCGTGGAATACAAATCTCCCCGAATATCATCCGCATTACGCACAACGCCCGGAACGCTTTTCAATAGCTGTGTAGGCATGGCGCGTCCTTCTAAAATCTGTGGTGCATAATAACGCAGTGCTTTTTGTATGAGAGGAGGGCTTTCTTTAAACCATTGAGGTTCTTGCCCATTTCTATCATTAATATCTCTAAACCATTGTGTTTGCGTATCCGTTAACTCATATAATCGCATATCGGTCATAGCGACACAGTGGGGTATTCCTTCATAATCATTATGTTCCGTCAGCGTTACCATGGTCCACGGCTTGTCATCCATATTGCCAAAATCTTTTATGGCTATCATATCTTTCAATAAGGTCTTATTGCTCTGAATTTCAGGTGAGCCAGAGATTGCTTGCATTCCTTCAGCGAGTCTTGGAACTAATTCTTGACGAATATAATTACCTACGAAACTTTTTGCAGCTTCTTTTGCTTCTTTCATTTTTTCATCAAAAGCTTCACGTATTTTTGGATTTTGTAAGTCGCGATTACTCAGGTTTTTCATTTCACCCAATATAGCATTCGTTTGTTCTTGGATGGATTGAAGAAAAAATTGGGCTTGTTGCCGAATTTCACTGCGGCGTCTTTCAAGCTCCCGTTTATAAGGTCCTTTCCCCACATGAGGATCAGCAGTTTTTTCTTGATACTCCATTTCTAACATGCGTTCGGCAATTTGAAAATAACTGAGTCCCATGACAGCCCAATTTTCAAAAGTATCCTTTTCAATGTCGCTTTTGCGCCGCTCATCAATCACTACAATCGGAAGTTCGAGAGCTTCGTTCTCCTCTATACGGTGTGAAGTTACTCCCCGTTGATAATCTCGATGAAAATCAATAAGTAACTCGGCTTTACTATAATTGCCCTGCTCAATTGCATTGCTAGCTTCAGTGAGAAAATCTTGTGGGTTTGGCATAGGAGGTGCATGATTACCTTCCAAATATGTTGATGTCGCGGCACGTACTGCCGCTAAACGCGCTACACGACGATTGTGTTTTTCTCCAGCTGTGGGCCCCATAAATCACCTCGTTATAAAATCAAAATATTCATTGAATTTTTCAAGTATACACTAGTATAGGTTATAATATGGTTAAGAAAAATCTGGGAAGCGAAGCATGACAAAAATTTTACTTTCATCCATACGCAGAGAATATGGTACGCGTACTTTATTAGAAGAAAACATGGCTTCTGAGCCAATAACTCAGTTTAAAAAGTGGTTTGATGAAATTGTTTCAGATGAATCTGAGCCAACGGCAATGACCGTAGCAACGGTTGATGAATCTGGTATGCCCGATGCGCGTGTAGTTTTATTGAAAGGCATTGAAGAGGAAAAATTTATTTTTTATACGCATTATGATAGTTCTAAAGGACGAGAGTTAGCAAAAAATCCTAAAGTAGCGTTGAATTTTTTCTGGATTAATAGTGTAAGGCAAGTCAAAATTCGTGGCATAATTCAGAAAGTGTCAGCGGAAGCATCGGATACTTATTTTGCTTCTCGTCCTCGAAATAGTCAGTTAAGTGCAGTTGCTTCTCATCAAAGCCAAGTGTTGGAGAATAGAGCAATATTAGAAAATCAAATTATCAAGCTAACGAAACGTTATGGCAATAATGAGCCTATATTACGCCCCAAACAATGGGGTGGGTACGCTGTTAGCCCCGTTGAAGTAGAATTTTGGCAAGGGCGTGACAATCGTCTTCACGATAGAATTCGCTATAGAAAAGAAAAAATGCATTGGGTTCTTGAAAGGCTCTCGCCATAATGTATACTAGCAGTTACATTCTTAAGGTTCTTAATATATGCAATGGTCTTGGTCTTGTTGTTCCAGTATTTTTTCTAGCAGCAGTAGAGAATTGCAAATAAGTAAAATAGCCGTTAAGTTGGGTAAATGGGGATTGGTCGCAGAAAATTCACAAGCGCATGCAGAAGTGATTTTTGATATCAAACAGAAGATAACAGCGTTAAAAAGTTTACCTATTAGTGAAATAAATGATGCTTTAATAAAGTTTAATGAACAATTTTTTAATGTGTCTTTCAATGTATCTTCCATGGTAGATGTTGTTATTGAAGGACAAGATGCCGCTGTTCTGCAGCAAATAAGAGATATTCTTGTTGAACCTCATTCGCCCGTAGGAAGATTTGCCGCGTTAAATCATAATATACTGGCTGCTTTTTTAGATGTTGGGATGAAAATGCATAAAAATCAGTCAGATCTTTCTCTGATTTATCATCAGTTACGACATGCGGTTGAAATGTTTTTTGATGCGCATCAATTGCTGAATGTACGAAAAGTTTCTGCATTAAATGTTCTTCATGTTTATCTATTAATGCCGCTATGTACTCTTTATCACGATGTGATTTTCACAAATCATCGTATAGATGATGAAATTAAAAGTGCTGAAGCATTGAAGATATTTTTAAACTCTATGTTAAGAAGGCTTACTATAGATGAACGTAATATTATTGAGCAATTAATTGATGTTTTCATTATTGGTGGTACTCTGCCTCTATTTTTAAATCATTTGCCTCCGAATAGAAAACCTATGCAAAACACTGTTTTTGAAATAGCTGCCTTATTAATGTCGGAAATAGTTCCACAGAAAATACATACTATTTTGCCATTGGACTATTCGAGTGATTCTGTCAGAATTCATTGCGCTTTGAGTGATATAACGCAGACTATGTCTAGATTGGATATTCAAAGAACCACTATTCCTATGTTACATGCAAACAATGAGTTTTATGATAGCACTTTTTATCAAAGTGAAGACTGGAATATTATTGGAAATAATGCATTGTCTCTGATTTCACTCAGCAACTGTGACAAGAAAAGAATAGCTCAAAGTTTTCGAATTATGAGTGAAATGATTTTACTGGAAAGTAAAAAAGAAAAACATGCAGATTATTACTGGGCTAGATATCTACGCAAAATTCAAGCAAATCAAGTGCATGAGCCTCCTGTATTACCAGATTCAATCATTACAGTTATTTGTGGAAAATTGGATGGAGAAATAAAATTTTCGGAAAGAATGAGAAATACCTATGTAATTTCACTCTTAAAAGAAGATAGGCAGCATACCATATTGGATCCCTCTGATAGTCCTTGGATGAAACATGTGAATATATTAGGGCAGTTGCAACATTTTTTTGAAAAACATGCTGACACAGAGAAGCAAAAAGAGGTTATTCACGCTTTATCGCGAGTTGCTGTTACGCAAGATGGTCAAAATCTTTCTTTGAAAAATATATACTTGGCATGCAATCAATTGGAACAAGCGGCTTGCCAATTTGAAGTTTCGTCACCTGGAAAAATTTGCGTGCATGTTGTTGAAAAAACAGAAATGAGTTCGGGTGTCCGATCTGCATTTGGGACCTAAGAGTTAAATCAAATAATATCTTAATCTTTATCTTTTTTTGTTTTTCGTTTTTTTGTCGAAGAAAAAAAGTGCAAAGATTTGCTCTTTGGTGGGGCTGTTTCCTCAGAAATATCCGCATCAGTTTTTGATGGCTCAGGCTCTTCTTTTTTTTCAGCATTACTTTCTATCAAGAAACCATGTTCTTTTAGTAAACTTTGAGTAAGTTGTAAAAGTTTATCATCAGAAAAAACGCCCAATAATACGCTTTTTTGTACCGAATTCTGTGTAATTGCTTGAGTTGCGGCAATGCCAATTTTAGCTATATCAGCTATATCTACTGCTGCATGCTTATTATGAGCACCTAGTTGAATATTAATTTCATTCTGACTTAAGATAATGCGAACACAATTTTTTGTAGAAATAAATCCAACTGTAACGCTTCCTGCAAAATCTATTTTTGTTTTTGAGTCTAGGCGTATGAGATTTTGCTGAAAGCTTTCAGCAAAATTTTCAGGACATTTTTTTGCGGGCAATGGTATAATGATAGTGCCATTAAGCTCAAAAAGGGGCTGATTTGGATTTGTTACAACAGCGAAAGTATCTGTACTGTTGGTGTGTGCTTGAGTAACCTTATGAATGTATCCTTCTAGTGAGGTTTGTGTTTTTTGCCCGATTTCTTTATTTATTTCACTCTCAGGTAACTTTACCATAAAAAACCTAATTACTATTTTCTCAAGTTACCTATAGCTTAACATATAGACAGAAGAATGCGAATTCAGATACTCTATATTACTAATGTTATTGAGATTATTATATGAAAAAAGAAGTATTTTATGAGCCGCGTATTTCCGATTTAACGATGCCCATGGATATGCCATTGTGTCAAGCAGATTACCCATTGGATCATTATCAAACAGAGTTTGCGCCTTATGCAGAAGAGTATTTGGCTTTGCCGGATAGAAAAATTGGAACTATCTTAAAATGGATGACACCTTATCTTAAAAAGGCACAAGATCATTTTGGAGAGCAACTACTGTTACTCGCTCATTATTATATGGGTGGAGAAATTGTACAGATTATTGAACATTTTGGTGGTCAAATCGGAGACTCTTATCAATTAGCGCTGATGGCGGCACGACAACCTGAAAAGTCTGTGATTGTTGAATCAGCAGTGCATTTTATGGCGGAGTCTATTAGTTTACTCGCACATGAAAATCAACATGTGTATATTACCAATCCAAAATCAGGTTGTACGATGGAGATGATGGCCAAGGATTTTATGGTTGAGCCTGCTTTAACCGATTTGAACGAGCGCTATGGAAAAGAAAATATTTTGCCTGTTTGTTATATGAATACTTCGGGGCGTATTAAAGCGATGACAGGAGCTCAAGGGGGGGCGGTTTGTACTAGTTCTAATGTAAAGAAAATCTGTCAGTGGGCTTTTGCTCAGAATAAAAAAGTGCTTTTTATTCCCGATCGCTATATGGGAGAAAATGTTGCTTATTGGTTAGGTATTCCTCCAGAGGAAATTGCTTATTGGCCAGGAGGTACCGCAGGTGCTCACTATCAACTTGCGGCACAAGATAAGAAAACACTAGACCAGTTTGATCGTGCAAAGTTAATTTTATTTAGCAGCTTTTGTGCAGTTCATACGTATTATGAACCGTATATGGTTGAATATTGGAAAAAGCAAGGCTTTACTACTATTGTTCATCCTGAATGTATGAACAGCGTGGTTAGTATTGCCGATCAGTCAGGATCAACGGCATTTATTTGGGATTTTATTGCAAAAAATCAAAGCCCTTCAGGAAAATATGCCGTTGGTACAGAAAATCATATGGTGGATAATTTAAAACGTTATGCAGCTGAACTAAATTCTGATCAATCTATTCAAGTCGTTAATTTAGCCGAAGCACCACTTCCTTCCGGTAAAAAAACGATGGGATGTGGATGTGCCACAATGTCACGCAATGATCCTCCGCATCTTGTAGGATTACTCGATCTACTACGCCAGGGCAAAAATTTAGATTACAATCTTGTTCAACCCGGCGATATTGTTGATGAATTTTCTGGGAAGCGCACGCGTTTAAATCAGGATAAACAAGAATGGATAAGAATAAATGCCAAAAAAGCACTAGAAAAAATGATTGAAATTACGGAGAAAAATTAACATGCTCAATTTTTTAGATAAATCTTTTTTGGATAATCTGACACAGCAATTGTTTGATGCACTACCCGATTCGATGCGACAAGTTCCAGAAGACCTACATAATGAATTAAAAGCTGTTCTTGCCGCAGCTTTCAGCCGCTTAGATTTGGTAACAAAAGAAGAGTTTGATATTCAAACCAAAGTATTGCAAGCAACACGAGCGCGTGTCGAAGCGCTTGAAAAAGTCTTAGAAAGCCGAGATAATAAGAGCTGTGAGAACGAATAATATTTACGTTCTGTAGGGGCGCTATTACATAAAACTAATATTCGCCCTAATATATTTTATCCAACCCCGGAGTTACCATGCCACTCGCTATTTTAAAAAGTCGAACCAATGTCGGTATTCAAGCACATCCCATTACCGTTGAAGCCCATGTTTCTAATGGATTGCCTCGTTTTTCTATTGTCGGCTTACCTGAAACTTTAATCAAAGAAAGTGCCGATCGTGTGCGAAGTGCTATTATTAATAGTAATTTTGAGTTTCCCCCTCGACGCATTACAATTAATTTAGGCCCTGCAGATTTGCCTAAATTTGGTAGTGGATTTGATCTACCTATTGCGTTAGCTATTCTGATTGCATCGGAACAGCTTTGTGTTTCTCAAGAAATATTTAATCATTATGAATTTATTGGCGAGTTAACTTTATCAGGAGCATTGCGTTCTGTTAAAGGGGTGCTGCCTATGTTACTGGCATGCAAAAAAAGTCAGTCTGCTTGTGTTTTACCAATGGAAAATAGTCATGAAGCCGCATTGATGGAAACGGGTGAATATTATGGGGCGAATCACTTGCTGGACGTATGTGCGCATCTTTCGGGAAAAAAAAGGTTGGAAGCACTTGAGACAATGCTGCTTTCATCAGATTCCCATTATCCAGTGGATTTAGCGGAGGTGCGTGGCCAATATCATGCGAAAAGAGCACTGGAAATTTCTGCCGCAGGGGGACATAGTCTCTTAATGATAGGTCCACCCGGTACAGGAAAAACAATGTTAGCTATGCGATTACCGACGTTACTACCACCATTATCAATTGAGGAAGCATTGGAACTTGCAGCGTTGCAATCTATTCGAGGTATTGCATTTAATGCCAATCAATGGCAACAACGTCCTTTTAGAACGCCGCATCACACGAGTTCATCTATTGCTTTAGTGGGTGGTGGAAGTCCTCCGAAACCAGGTGAAATTTCATTAGCGCATCATGGAGTATTATTTCTTGACGAATTGCCAGAGTTTAGCCGAAAAACTTTAGAAACACTGCGTGAACCTCTGGAGTCCGGACATATTACCATTGCTCGCGCTGCACATCATGCACAATACCCCGCTCAATTTCAGCTAATTTGTGCAATGAATCCTTGTCCTTGCGGCCATTTGGGCAATCCATTGGAAGATTGTCATTGTTCTGCGGCACAAATCCGTAGTTATCGTAATCGTCTTTCAGGTCCTTTTCTGGACAGAATTGATTTATTTATTAATGTTCCTGCTTTAAAAAAAGAAGCCCTAACAACTCAAGATGTATTACCCTCTGAAACGAGTGAACAGGTGCGTCAACGTGTTATCGCAGCACAAAAATGCCAAGAACAACGTCAAGGAAAAAATAATGCACGTTTAACGGGTAAAGCATTAGAAAAATATTGTGTATTAGGTGAAAAAGAATTAGAACTGGCTGAAACGGCTATTCAACGATTGAAACTTTCAGCTAGATCCTATCATCGAATTTTACGCGTTGCTCGAACATTAGCTGATTTAGATGGTGTAGATACTATAAGCATCAAAAATCTTTCTGAGGCTTTTAGTTATCGTCAAAATAAGAAAGAAGCCTAATGCCAACAGCTATAGTCAGATAACCTTCACTCTTGCTGGTTATTGTTTGGGTATAAATCCGCTTTCTTTTAAATATGTCCAATATAGTTTTACCATTGCCGCATAATCTTGTGGATATGCTAAATCAATTTCATCTAATATTCCTTTTTGCTCAGTGAACATGTCCGATACGTTTTCTGATGTTGCGTTCACATAAAAACTTTTAAAAGGAAATAAGGCATTACTTTCATCAATATGGTTTATTATGTTTTTCCATTGTTCTAAGGGCACTATTTTTATGTTAAATCCCAGTGTATTTAAATACTGGATATAATCTTTCCAAGAAAGGGCATAAATATTATGCAATTTCCACAGGATTCTGGTGCATTTTGTACACAATGAGGCACGAACAATGGCCAAGCTTAAAAGATCCACCGGCATCATTTCTGTTGGAAATGTCCAGTCAGGTGCAATTCCAAGTTCAATGCAAGATTTGATTACCGACAAAGAATGATTATTTTCTGCGACACAAACGCCTGTTTGTGAGTGTCCAGCAATATTACCCATTCTAAAAATGTGCACATTAAATCCTTTTTTTTCTGCTTCAAGCAAAATCATTTCACTGACACATTTAGTTTGCACATATCCTGGTGCTTGATTTAAGGCGTTTGGATTATCAATAACATCGCTTACATTCGCGGTAGAAATATAATTAATCACTTTAGGGCGAGAGAGTGCAGCCATGTGCAAGAATGTTAATGTGCTTTCCACATTGGTTGCGCGTAAATTTTCATAAGTCAAAACATGATTTACCCACGCTCCAGAATGATAAATGCTATCAACTACCTGACATAAATGGATGTATTCATTTTCTTGTAATCCAAGCATGGGTTGGCTTAAATCACCTATCATCCATTCAACACGAGGATGCTCTGAAAGCTTTTCAAGATTAAAGCGCGCTAAATCTTTTTTTACTTTTAACTGTAGAGCTTCGGGAGAGTCTGCGCGAACGATGCAGATGATAGAAGCTGTTGTTTCTGACAATAAAGTCTGTAATAGATGTGCACCCAAAAAGCCGTGTGCTCCTGTAATCAAAATACATTCTGGTAGAGCTTTTATGTCACCCTTAATAGGTTCTACTATTGCTTTCGCACGTTGAATATCCTTATGCATTAACTGTATATTTATATCATTATGCAGTTCAGGAGATTCTTTGAGTATTGCTTCAGCTAATGCGGCAATTGTTTTGTATTTAAAAATCATAGAAATCGGGCAGCTCATGGAATAAGATGCTTGAAAACGAGATGAAAATCGTAACGCGGCTAATGAGTGTCCGCCCAATTCAAAAAAAGAATCTTCGACACTAATTTGATCTGTTTTGAGTACTTCTTTCCAAATTTCCCATAATCGGCGTTCAATTTCATTGCGTGGTGCTATTAATGTTTTTATCTTATTGGTCAATTGAAATTCTTTGGCTTGCAAGGTTTTACGATCAACTTTCCCGCTTAAATTTAGTGGTAGTGTATCGAGTTTAATAAAACTGGAGGGAATCATATATTCAGGAAGCTTTGCGGATAAATAACGATATAATGCATTCTCCTGGATATCAACTTCTTCGGTTACAGAAAAATAAGCTAATAACAATTGTTGCGATTTTTGTGTAATGACGGCAACTTGTTTAATACCTGGATAGGCATTTAATAAGGTTTCTATTTCGCCTATTTCAATACGATAACCTCGAATTTTAACCTGATTATCAATGCGTCCTACAATTTCAATATCACCATTTGGTAACCATCGCGCATAATCTCCTGTACGGTACAAACGTGCGTTAGGATCATCAGAAAATGGGTGCACAACAAAACGTTCGAGTGTTAATGCTTCACGATTCAAATAGCCTCGAGCCACTCCTTGCCCACCAATAAACATTTCGCCAATTACACCTGTAGGAACAGGATAAAAATCTTCATCAAGAATATAGGTTTCAGTATTCGGTAAGGGACGTCCAATATTATGAAAAGATTCGCCTTCAACATAGCATTTTGAGGAGGAAATTACTGTCACTTCCGTTGGACCATAGATATTCACTAAGCGGCATTGGTTACCCCAATAGCGCATTACATTGGGCTCACAAAAATCTCCTCCGGTTGCAATAGTTTCTAGACAAGGCAAAGGTTTCTTTTCAAAACTTTCTAGTAGGGCCGGTACAATCTCAACGAGTTGTATACCATGCGTAACAATATAATTTTGTATATCTACAGCAGATACTCTCAATTCATTCGTTGCAAGATGAAGACAGGCACCAATGGATAATGCTGGAAAAATATCGCTGACTGAAATATCAAAATTAATGGATACCAGTTGTAACACATTCATTCCTTTTTTCATACAATAAGCTTCATGTAATCCTTTCACCAGATTACTCAACCCACCATGTTGCAACATGACGCCTTTGGGATTTCCTGTTGAGCCAGAGGTGTAGATAATGTAGGCAAGATCACTCATTTTATTCTCTCTTTTTGGAGAGAGCGTGCCTGTTATCTCTTCTTTCCCTTTCATTGGGGAGAGGGGAAGATCAGCTTGTATAAAAGTAATATCATTATCGAGATACACTTTTTGTTTCTCTGCTAATAACGACACACTGATAATAATTTTTGCTCCTGAATTATCCAGCATATAGCGTGAACGTTCTTCAGGATAATCCGCATCTAAAGGTAAATAAGCTCCGCCTGCTTTCCATATGGCGCACATGGCAATAATCATATCAAAACCACGAGGCATAAGAATGCCAATAATGGGTGTCTGAATACAACCTCCCCCCTGCTCCCCCTTTGTAAAGGAGGGGGCAGGGGGGATATTTCTCTGAATAGCACGGGCTAAATTTTCTACCCTTTCCCAAAACGCTGCATAGGTTAACGATTGTTTTTGAAAGACCAGTGCGGGAAGTTCAGGATCTTGCTGGACAACGTCTTTTATCATTTCCAATACTGTTTTTTCAGGTAAGGGACGTTTCTCCCCATAAGGCCAAGTGTTTACCAATAATTGATATTCCTCATAAGAAAGAAAGGTTAAATCTGCAATAGAAGCATTCGCATTTTCAACAATGGCTTGCAGCACATTGAGGTAATGGGTACATAAATGTTGCATGCTAAGTTGGGTAAATAAATCCGTACGATATTTTACAACACCTTTTAGTTCACCATTAAACATTTCATTCAAAAATAAGTAAACATCAAATTTTGTCGTTTTTTGGTGGCGTTCGGTAATATGATAATGATGTGATTTACCAGATAAATGGCCTTCCAGCTGATGTCCTGTTTGTAAACTAAACATTACTTGAAATAAAGAATTTTGGCTCGGATCAACATAAATATCCAGTGCTTCTAGGATTTGGTTGGGTGCAATCGCTTGATTTTCTGCCACATCACACGCATTTTGGTGCACAGTGCCAAGCAATTCTGTAAATATTTTTTTGGGGGAGAGCTGCTGGCGGTAAAGTGATATATGAGCAAAAAAACCTATCAGTGGTTCAAGCTCAGGTAAACGGCGCCCAGCAATGGGGGTTCCTACGATAATATCTGTTTGTTTAGTATAACGATAAAGCAGAATAAAATAAGCCGTTAATAAAACCGCAAATAATGTTGTTTTATTTTCTAAAGCAAGTGCTCTTAAGCTATCCGTGAGTGCCTTAGGAATGATTATTTCGACTGTATCTCCTGCATAGTTTTGCGTTTTAGGATAGGGAAAGTCTGTGGGTAAATTGAGTGTTGGTTCAGCGCCTTGTAAAAATGATTGCCAAAATTCTTTTTGTTTGACTAACTTATTGTCTTTTATCCATTGCGACTCCGAATACGCAAAATCGCCGAAGTTATAAGATGTGGTGAGAATAGGAAGGGGCAATGTTTGTTCCAGTGCTTCGTACACTTTTCCTAATTGCTGCATCAATATTTTTAAGGACCATCCGTCAAAAATAATATGATGAATATTACAATACAGATAGGTTATGTCATTTTGTAAAGAAACTGCAAAGCGAAATAAAGGAAATAGCCTTAAATCAAAGGGTGTGTGATCCCACTGTGTTAATTTAGATGAAAAATCATCAAAAGACTCATAAAAGGGAATATCTGCCTTCACTTTCTCTAAAACAATTTGACGGAGTTCTTGATCAGAATCTTTAAAAACCGTACGAAAAATAGAATTTTGCTGAATAAGATAATGCAGTGCGCGTATTAAAATATCAGCATTAACTTGTTTAAGACCGATTAAAAAAGGATTATTAGATACGGGAGATGATTTATCCCACTGATAAAGAAACCACATCTCTTGCTGTGCCAAAGATAGGGGAACTTTTTCATTGCTAGGCTTATGCAGTAAAGGAAAATCTTCCGTTGCTTGATTATTCAAAGTTGATAAATATTCGGCTAGCTTCTTAATTGTCCGCAATTCAAATACTTTTGCGACGGGCAATAATAATTTTAATTGTTGTTTAGTTCGTGAAATCAGTTGCGTCGCCAATAGAGAGTGACCGCCCAACGCAAAAAAATCGTGATCCAGTGAAAGTGCTTTTTCGTCCAGATGAAATAATTCTGCAAAAATTTGAATCAGCACCTGTTCAATCTTACTACACTGTTCATGGTCAAAATATTCAGAGGTGATAAAAGGATTAGGTAGTGCTTGATAATCAATTTTACCATTACGCATCATTGGGAAATGGGGTACGCGGATGAAATAAGACGGTAGCATGTGTTCGGGTAAAAGAGCTTTTAAATAATGACGCAATGTATTTTCTTCAATCGGTTTTTTAAACATATCCTGAATAAAATAGGCAACTAAGACTTTTCCAATGGTTTCATGTGAAAGAACACGTACTAATACACGTTCAATAGCTGGATACGTTTTGATTTTTTCCTCAATTTCACCGAGTTCTACACGTAATCCACGAATTTTGATTTGAGTGTCATTGCGGCCTATATAAATAAAATCACCATTTTCTAAACGATAAGCAAGATCATTAGTGCGATAAAGTGTCTCATCGGGATGAAAAGGGCTCGGGATAAATTTTTCTTGGGTTTGTTCCGAAAGATTGAGATAACCTTTGGTAACGCCGATGCCACCGATAAACATTTCTCCGGGGACACCGTCGGGAAGAAGATTTTTATGGGTGTCTAAAATAAAAGCGTATACATGAGGAATTGTTTGGCCTAAATTGTTAAATAATGTATGGGTGTCGTATTTTTTAAAATGAGAAATAATAGTAATTTCAGTAGGTCCGTAGCCATTGATAAACGTTCTGTTATGTGCCCAGAAGTCCATGAGCTTTTGGTCACAAGCTTCGCCACAAGCTGCGATCGTTAATAGTTCGGGCATGTCTTTCCATGTAAAATGAGACAATACGGAAGGTGTGATGGCAAGAACTTGAATGTGGTGTTGAATAATGTATTCTTGTAATTGTAACGGTGTGGTACGTTGTTCATGTGTGGCAATATATAAAGTGGCGCCAGCAATTAATGGACCATAGATTTCTAGTGCGGAAATGTCAAAATTAATAGAGCCTGTTTGCAAACAACGCGTTGTGGGGTGAATAGAGAAAAGTTGATTTTGGTAATGCGCTAAGTTGGGTAGTCCGCGATGGGGGACGAGTACGCCTTTGGGTTTGCCGGTGGAGCCGGAGGTATAAATCACATAAGCTAAGTCGTCTAATTGAGGTTTGGTGATTAGATTTTGGGTGGAAAAAGACGAAAGTTGAATGTCTTGAAACGTTTCTTCGGTGATAACAAGTGTCATTTGGGTGTCTTGTTTCATAAAATCTAAACGTTCTTTGGGATAGCTGGGGTCAAGAGGTACATAGGCAGCCCCTGCCTTGAGAATACCGAATATGGCTACTACCATATTGACATGGCGCCCGATGGATAATCCGATGTAATCATTGGGTTTTACTTTTTTTGCTTGGAGATAGTGGGCTAATTGATTGGCCGCTTGGTTGAGCTGGGTATAAGTGAGAGAAGTATTTTCGTCGATAAGAGCGATATGTTGAGGATATTGTTCAACGGCCTGTTCAAAATCTTCAATAATAGTGCGGGTGGGGATAAAACTCGCTGCAGGTTTTTCCTCGCTAAATGGCAAAAATTTTACCCTCGAAAGTAGTTGATTAGGATCTTTTAATAATTCTTCTAATAAAAGTTCATAATGTGTAACAAAATTTTGTACCGAGCGAGCAGAGAGCGTGGGTGCATAATCAAAAGAAAGATAAAAGCAACCGTTATGTTCATCATAAAAGACTTGTAAGTCATCTTGTCGAGTACGTGAAATATACTGTGGCAATACTTTAACTGACACATTGGATAAGACTAATTCGTGATAAGGTATGGTCTCTTTTTCAAATGACACATTGGAAAAGAAGCCATCAAAATGATGGTTAAAACGTGTTCGTACTGCACGTACAACATCTGCCGTATGCGCATGTGGGTAATATTTTTGAAAAAGATCATATTGCTGGTTTTGTTTTAACAATTCGATAAAAGTCATTGTTTCGGTAATACGAACATTCCAAGGCAGAATGTTTTCCATTGGTCCTATTAAATCTTTCCAATTTTCTTGGTAAATAATTTCTTCCGCACGGTTAATCACAATATCCTGTGTGTCGCTATATCGGTATAACAATGCTTGCAATGTGGATAAAAAAACATGCTCAGGTGTGCAAGAAAATTGCTCACAAAATAATTGCAGTTTGGTATGAAATGTTGTTCCTAAAGTCAGACGTTTTGCTCGAACTTGAGAGGCGATTTCTTCTGTTTCGGGTAGTTTTGTTAAATCAAGATGATATTGTTTATCCTTTATGCGATTGCTCCAATGGCGTATAGTATCTCGATAAAGGCTTTGTGTTCGATAATGTTTTTCATACGTCACTAATTCACTGTAAGATAGCTTTTCTTCAATAATGACAGTTTGTCCCTGTAAAAATTTTTCATAATGATGAGAAATTTCTCGTATGACTTTTTTCATTTCACATGTATTGATAATCAATGGGTGAAATATTAACAAAAAAATAAAGCTGTCTTCTGATCTTTGTAATAGAGCAAAACGGAATAAAGGTCCTGTTGATACATTAAATGGTTTTTCCATTAAATGTTGTATCGTTGGATAGAGCTCATTATCCGGGTCAACAGGCAGGCATTTTAAATCAACGCTCATATGTTCGTGTACGATGCGTTCTAAATTTTTTCCAGCACTAAATATAGTTGTTCGAAAAATGTCGTTTTCTGTAACCAATTGCATCAATGATTGCTGTAAAGCTGGAATAGATAAATGGCCTTTTAGTTCGTAGGCTAACATCACATGATTCTGTAATGATTTTGTGTTTAGACTTTCAAACCAAATTCGTTTTTGTGCTGAGGATAAAGGTAGGTTAGATGAAAAAGAGCTCATAGTAGACCTTGGGTACAAAATTAATTATATTTTAATGATGCTATCAAAATAACTTTGCTATAGCAATCTCAGGCTAATTAAATCAATGCTTCTAGCAATTTTTCATACACAATGCATAATTGCTGTAATGATTCAATGGAAGTAGATTCATTGATTTGATGAATGGTTTTATTGATTAAACCAAGCTCGATGACATCGACACCATAAGGGGCAATAAAGCGACCGTCAGAGGTTCCGCCACTGGTGGATAAAATAGGATTTAATTGGCAGACTTGCTGAATAACATGTTTAGCTGCTTCGAGCAAAGGCCCTTGGTGGGTTAAAAAAGGTTGACCACTGAGATTCCATGTTAGCTCATAAGTAAGAGCATGTTTTTTTAAAAGACTTTCAACAGATTTTTCTAATTGTTCGTGAGTTAATACAGGTGAATAGCGAAAATTGAAAACGATTTTTAATTCTCCTGGAATGACGTTGTTGCCGCCAGAGTTCGCTAAAATTTGAGTGATTTGTAAGCTGGTGGGCGGGAAAAACTCATTGCCTTTATCCCATTCGGTATGAGCTAATTCATGAAGAAAAGCAGTGGAGCGATGAATCGGATTGTCAGCATATTGCGGATAGGCTACATGTCCTTGTTTGCCTAAAATTTTTAGATGGCCTGTTAAAGAACCTCGTCGTCCAATTTTTATCGTATCACCTAAATTTTTCTCCGAAGAAGGTTCTCCGACGATGCAGTAACGCGGTAGTTGATTTAAATCTTTTAGCTTTTGCATGACATAGGGCGTGCCATCAGCAAAGTCATCGCCTTCTTCTGCACTGGTAATGAGAAAACCAATGCTGCCTTTGAGGTTAGGTTTTTTTTGTAAAAAAGCTTTGGTTGCAACCAGCATGGCTGCTAATCCGCCCTTCATATCACAAGCACCACGTCCAAAAAGAAAATTATCTCGGATTGCCGGTTCAAAAGGCGGTGATGCCCACGAGGATAAATCACCTGTGGGAACAACGTCGGTATGTCCTGCAAATACAAATAGTGGTTCTTCAGAACCGTATCTTGCCCATAAATTTTTTACTTTATTGCATGGCCAATGCTGTATAGAAAATCCAATTTTGGTTAAAATTTGAGCGATAAACTCTTGGCAGCCTGCATCATCTGGCGTGATAGACGGAAATTGAATGAGCTGTTTCGTGAGATTAATGATGTTCATGATGATGAGATGTAAAATCCCCCCTGCCCCCCTTTAACAAAGGGGGGGCAGGGGAGATTTTTTTGATAAAAATAAAACTACTTTTCTAAAACGTCTTTTAATGCTTTTAATGCAACCAGTTTAACCACATCACGCTTAGGTTTTGCTGCAATTTCGATGGCGGCTCCTGTGGCTGGATTGATGCCTTTACGCTTTTTGGTTGCAGGCTTTGTTTTTCTCATAATTTTAATGCCCAAATGAGGAATCTTAAATTCGCCAGAACCATTTTTGGAAATATGTCGGCTTGCTAGTTCTGCGACAGCCTGAAAAATAGTTCCTACTTGCTTTCTTGTGAGAGAAACTTGTTCTGCAATATGCCCAATAATTTGTGTTTGCGTTTGAGTTTCTTTAATCGCAGCTTTTTTCTTTTCCGCCATAATAATGATACCTTCAGTTAATTTAATTGGAAGAACAATTATTATCATAGTTTTATTTAGAAGCAAATAGACTAAGATAAAAAAATTTATATCTTTAATTTTCTTGGCGTTCAAGGTGTTTTCAGTATAAAATTATCTTCAAAGTAAAACGGGTAAAAAATGGAAAGATAATGGAAAAAAAAATATTCACCAAACCAAAATTATCAAAAACTAATGCTCAATCGTCTATTGACATGCTGAAAGTGCCACCTCATTTTGTTGAAGCAGAACAATCCATTTTAGGTGGAGTTATGCTGAATCATGAGTCTTGGGAAAAAGTCGCTGGCCGTGTTTTTGAAGAAGATTTCTATCGGCCAGAACATCGTATTTTATTTGGTGTGTTGAGTGATTTGGCGAGACGTTCCCAGCCGTTTGATGTGATTACCGTTATTGATGCTTTAAAGTCTGCTGGAAAATTAGATGCAGCGGGTGGTGAAAGCTATTTATGGGAAATGGTACATGAAGTACGGACTGTTGCTAATATGACTTCGTATGCTGATATTGTGCGCGAAAAATCAGTGTTGCGCCAATTAATTAATATTTCCAATGAAATCGCGGATTCCGCATTTAATCCCCAGGGACGAGAGTTAAAAGAACTGCTGAATACGGCGGAATCAAAAGTTTTTGCAATTGCTGAACAAACGGGATCACAAGGTACGGCTGTTATGTTGAAGGATATTTTGGCAGCAGCGGTAGATAAAATTGATCATTTACATCGTTCTGCTGGAATGATTACGGGGGTGGCAACAGGCTTTTCAGACTTTGATGAAATGACTTCAGGGTTACAACGCTCTGATCTGATTATTGTCGCAGGTCGTCCTTCTATGGGGAAAACAACTTTTGTGATGAACATAGCCGAATATTCGGCTATTCAAAGCAAAAAACCGGTATTAGTTTTTTCTATGGAAATGCCTGCAGATGGTTTGGTAATGAGAATGATTGCCTCTCTTGGACGAGTGAATTTGGGCAATATTCGGTCCGGCAAGCTAGATGACGATGATTTTTCTAGAATTATGTCTGTAGTACACATTCTTTCAGAGGCTCCTTTATTTATTGATGATACACCTGGGCTAAGTCCGCTTGAGTTACGCGCACGCGCACGTCGCTTGGCAAAAGAACAAGGCGGTATTGGTTTAATTATTATCGATTATTTACAATTGATGCGTGTGCCAGGATTTAAAGTCGATAATCGAACGGCGGAAATTTCTGAAATTTCACGTAGCTTAAAAGAGTTGGCGCGAGAATTAAATGTTCCTGTGGTTGCATTATCACAGTTAAACCGAAGTTTAGAGCAACGTTCTGATAGGCGTCCTATTATGTCGGATTTACGTGAGTCTGGAGCTATTGAGCAAGATGCGGATTTAATAGCTTTTATTTATCGGGATGAAGTATATAATCCCGAAAGTCTTGATAAAGGAACCGCTGAAATTTTGATTGCCAAACACAGAAATGGCCCGATTGGTAAAGTCAAATTAGCCTTTTTGGCGCAACATACGCGCTTCGAGAATTTAGCCTTCAGTGGACCACAGGGCTATGAGTAGAACACCCATGACTAGAACAAATATTGTCATTGATGAAAGCGCACTGTTGCACAATATTCAATGCGTTAAAAATTATACTCCTGAATCACCTATTATCGCTATGGTGAAAGCTAATGCTTATGGTCATGGTATGAATAGAGTTACTCAGGTGCTTGCTCCTGAAGTGGATATGTTTGGAGTGGCTTGTTTAGAAGAGGCGCAAGCTCTTCGTGCCCTTATGCCCGCAAAGCCAATTTTATTAGCGGGTGGCGTTTTTTCTCCTGAAGAATGGAAAGATGTTTTTGAGGGTAATTTTGAAGTGGTGATACATTCTTTTTGGCAGATTGAGTCACTTTTGAGTTTTAAGCCGAGTTTTAATCAAGTACCACGAAAAATTTGTGTTTGGTTGAAAATAGATACAGGCATGCATCGATTAGGTTTTGTTCCTGAGGATGTATTAAAAGCTTACGAAAAATTAAGTATTTGCCCGCACATCAATCAACCTATAGGATTAATGACCCATTTTGCTTGCGCAGATGATGAAAGCAATTTTATGACAGAAAAACAATTACAACAGTTTAAGTTGAGTGTTGCTTCTTTGCCTTCTCAAAAATGGAGTTTGGCTAATTCTGCAGGCATTATTGCTTGGCCAGAAACGCGTCACGGATACATTCGTCCCGGTATTATGCTTTATGGAATATCGCCTTTTGACAATAAGATTGGAAAAGATTTAGGATTAAAACCGGTGATGTGTTTACAATCACATATTATGACGATCAAAATATGTCAAGCTGGAGAGTCTGTGGGATATGGCGCTACTTGGCGTGCCTCAAAAATTTCTCGCATTGCTACAGTGTCTGTTGGATATGGAGATGGATATCCGCGGCATATTTCATCTGAGGCGGTGGTTTGGATAAATAATCGTTATTTTCCTGTCGTTGGACGTGTTTCTATGGATATGCTAGGAATTGATGTTTCGGAAGACGCTCAAATACAAGCAGGAGATTGTGTTGAGTTATGGGGAACTCATTTGCCTGTGGAGCAAGTTGCACGTTTCGCTGGTACTAGCCCATATGAGGTTTTGACACAAGTGCGCGGGCGCGGGTTTTAAAAAAAATACTCTTGTGCTATATTGCCTTAACCATATGGTTAACAACTGGAGGCATTCCTATGAAGATGTTAAAAAAGAGTCGCATTTTTATTGCAGCGGGTGTTGTGGCTTTATTTATGACGAGTTGTTCAACGCCACCAACTAAACAACAAGTTGGATTGGTTACAGGTGGTGTCGCCGGGGCTGCAATTGGAAGCTTGTTTGGCGGTGGCTCTGGAAAAGTTGTGGCTACAGGTATAGGTGCTGTTGGCGGTGCTTTACTTGGAAGTGAAATTGGTAAATCTATGGAGAATTAGAGAATTATATTATGATGATAGAAAAAGGAAAATTACTGGCCGTAACAGCAGTAGTATGTGGTGCTTTGACAGTAGCAAGTTGTTCTTCTCCAACGCAGAACCAAGACGTTGGCACTGTGGCAGGGGGAGTGATAGGTGGTTTAATTGGAAGCCAATTTGGTTCAGGTTCTGGCCAAGTTGCTGCGGCAGCTGCAGGTGCGGTAATCGGCGCGTATATTGGAAATAAAATTGGCCAATCGATGGATGAAACGGATAAATTGAAACAACAGCAAGCATTGGCTGCTTCCCAGTCTACAACATGGACCAGTAAAAATGGGAATACATATACAGTTACTCCGCAAAAGACTTATGTTAAAAATAATGAAGTTTGCCGTCAGTATACAACCACAGCAACGATTGATGGTAAAGCCGAGACAGTAACGGGAACTGCTTGTAAGCAGTCTAATGGTACATGGCAGATTGTAAACTAATACCGTAGAAACGAATAATATATACTCACAGCAATTTATTTTTCGGTGAGGCGCAAGCGAAGCAGGCGAAGGAGTGTACGAGTAGTACATGACTGAAGTCGATGCAGCTTGCAACGAAACTGAAAATTGAAGAGCGAAGAGTACATTCAAAATGAAACAAAAAACACAATATAGCTGCTCTGATTGTGGTGCTGTTTTTGCTCAGTGGGCTGGTCAATGTAATCAATGCGGTGTCTGGAATAGCCTAGTAGAAGAAGTACAGCTTGCTGCAAAACCTCCTCGTCGGCAAGGATATGCGGGAGAAGCTGCCAGCGCAGTCACTCGTCTCTCGCATGTTCCTCTCGTTGAAGGCATGCGAATGGATACAGGAATGGCAGAATTCAACCGCGTGTTGGGTGGTGGATTAGTTGCGGGCTCTGTTGTGCTTATTGGTGGCGATCCTGGCATCGGAAAGTCAACTTTATTACTCCAAGTTTTAGTTAATCTTTCTCAAAATATGCCTGTACTGTATGTCACAGGGGAAGAATCATTACAACAAGTGAGTTTGCGAGCAAAGCGCATTAGCCTTCCTGCTGATGACCTAAAATTATTAGCGGAAACACAAGTTGCTCGTATTATTGCTTTGGCTGAAAAAGAATCGCCCGCACCGCAGGCTTTAGTCATTGACTCTATTCAAACTATTTATTCTGAAACCCTTTCTTCTGCGCCGGGTTCAGTGAGCCAGGTGCGTGAAAGTGCAGCGCAATTAGTACGTTATGCTAAGGCAAGCGGGGCAGCTGTTTTTTTAGTGGGACATGTAACGAAAGAAGGTGTGTTGGCGGGACCTCGTGTTTTAGAGCATATGGTAGATACTGTACTTTATTTTGAAGGTGAACGCGATGGACGATTTAGATTAATTCGTGCGTTCAAAAATCGATTTGGTGCAGTCAATGAAGTAGGGGTTTTTGGAATGACAGAGAAAGGATTACGTGAAGTAAGCAATCCTTCTGCGATTTTTCTGTCACGCCCTCAAGAGAATATGTCTGGAAGTGTGATTATGGTAACTTGGGAGGGCAGTCGACCCATGCTAGTTGAGGTTCAGGCCCTGGTCGATAATTGTTATGGTTCTAATCCACGGCGTTTGACAGTTGGATTGGAGCAAAATCGACTTGTTATGCTATTGGCTGTATTACATCGACACGGCGGTGTGGTGACTTTTGATCAGGACGTATTTGTGAATGTAGTGGGTGGTGTTCGAGTGCTTGAGCCTGCTGTCGATTTAGCGATTATTTTGGCGGCTTTATCCAGTTTAAAAAATCGTCCTTTAGAAAATGATTGGATTGTTTTTGGTGAAATTGGTTTAGCTGGTGAAATTCGACCGGTAATGAATGGTCAAGAGCGTTTACAAGAAGCGATGAAACATGGGTTTAAGCGCGCGATTATTCCGCATGCTAATGCTCCCAAAAAAACTATTCCAGGATTAACAGTATACCCGGTTAAACATTTGCAGGAGGCCTTGACTTTTTTGAACTAGAACATATAGACTTTATACTCTTCGCACTTAATTTTTCGGTTTTGTTGCAAGCTGCATCGCCTTCGGTCATGTATTATTCATACACTCCCTTGGCTGCTTCGCTTGCGCCTTACCGAAAAATGAATTGCTGTGAGTATAATTTATTTATGGTGAAATAGCATGGCTGATAATTTTGCAGACACAGCGCATTGGCGGGACTCTTCAAGGATGGCTCGTTTTTTTTCAGTAGATGCGCGAGCGGCATTTCCTATTTTTCTTTTTTTAATGCATATTCGTTGGTGGACAGCGATTGTCGCACTTGTTTCATTGGTTTTTTTTGGTTTTATTGAGCACTATGGTTTTTCTGTGCCTATTTTCCTGAGATGGTTTCGATCGACGCTAGCTGGACCAAGGAAAAACAGTGAACCTTGGTGGAAGACATAAGTATGAATGCAACAGAAATTCAAAAAAAAATGTGTTTAATCACAAAAACGATGGGAATTAAATTTTATTTGAACGATCGTTTTCTTTCTCATGAAGAAGTTTTTGCCGACACTGGCATGATGCCTGCTATTGCAAAGCGTGCTGATCAATTATGCTCATTGTGCCTAGGCTATGGCATTGGAGTTTCTTTTGAGGAAGCTGAAAAGACACTAACAGGTAATAAAGTTATTTTTGATGAAGTTACTCCGGATGTTCTTCGTCTCATGTGTATTGTGGATGTTGTTTCAGAACTAAGAAAAGCCAATGCTGATCAGAATAGGACTCCTTTGGATGAGTTGATGTACGATTAGGGTCTGTTGACATTTCACATAGGCAGCCACAAATAGCCACATGCCAAAGCTAGCATGGAGGCATAATTTCTTTTTAATTTATCATATCGCGTAGCAATTGAACGAAAA
>JAJZTL010000052.1 GCA_021848965.1 Pseudomonadota bacterium | reverse complement strand
TCTGTCATGACTTCTTCTCAATGTTTTACCATCAATAGAAACAACGTCGCCTTTAACGACCTTCATTGCAGAGCTTGTCCAATTAATGAAGCAACCCTGAAAGGCTTTTGTGTTCAGCTTTCCCATTTCTCTCTAAAATGAAAAGCTGATTTGATCAGATTTTTTACTGCATGTCGATCCCTTACATGCTTACATAACTCAATTTAATTAGCTTTTGAAGGATCTTGCCCTGCGTATCTTCAGCCTGTGGGGGACATTTTTAATGGAGTAGTGCATACGAGTAATGTGATTAATTCTTCTGGTCAAACAGTGACACCACACAACAATTAATTTCTGTATTTTTTGTTTTTGCGCTTAATAGTGCAAACAAACCAATGAAGGATTATTAATGAGAATAGCTGTCACATCAAATATCATCAGCATGGTAGTAAAGTTTTTAGGTGCGGATGATGATTTTGCCAACACCCAAACATTTTTAGTTTTTTGCGTGCGAACAAGTTTTTCTATCTTTTTTTCACCATATTGATAAGCCATTACAGCCAACATCCAATTATCAAATTTTTTATACATTTTATTTAAATACGTCAAGGCAGCAGCGCTTGAGCGTTGGATATTCAAGCGATCATCTTGTCGAGCATTAACAGTCAAGCCAAAACGCCTTGCTGTTCCTGGTACTATTTGCCAAATTCCCATAGGGCGATTCAAATTTTTTCTCGATGAAACTACTTTATAACTCGACTCAATCAAAGGAATTGCCAACAATTCTTTCGGCAACTTTTGTTTATGTAATTCAGCAAGAATAATGGATTCATAGCGTTGCATTCTTTTCAAAGATTCTTGCTCCAACAATAAACGTCCATGATGACTTCGGATGTAATTAATTTGTTTTACAACTGGCGGCGTGGCTGATATCTGAAAACTGGGATTAAAATGAGAATCTGCAATAATTTTTTTCACTTGCTCTGTGGATAGTGGCTTTAATACACAAGAATGACTTAATGCACATCTAATAGGCAAAATAGCAAATAACCCCGTTAAAACAATAATACTTATTTTTTTCAAGACATTCATTTTTTATGTTACCCTCTAGTCATCATTCAAAAGATGAGTGATAATATCCTAAAATTTTCAAAGGGAGAAACACCTTCAATATGAGAGCTCAAATTCTTGACGGCAAACATGTTGCAGAACAAATGCAACAAGCGCTACAAAGTCAAGTCAATATTCGTCTAGAAAAAGGGCTTCGCCCCCCTGCTCTTGCAGTGATTCTTGTAGGCGATGATCCCGCGTCTCACATTTATGTAACAAATAAACGAAAAGCCTGTCAAGCTATTGGTTTTACGTCTCAGGCCTACGATCTTCCTGAAAATACAACAGAACACAATTTATTAACCTTAATTCAGCAGTTAAATACGGATCTTCACATTGATGGCATTTTGGTACAATTACCTTTACCCATTCACATAGATTCAGATAAAGTGATTGAAGCTATTGCGCCAGAAAAGGATGTGGATGGCTTTCATCCTTACAACTTAGGTCGTTTGGCTCAAAGACGCCCTTTTATTCGTCCTTGTACCCCTTACGGTATTATCCGTTTATTATCATGGTATAATCTAAATCTCAAAGGACTTCATGCTGTTGTGGTTGGAGCCTCCAATATTGTCGGACGGCCCATGTCATTAGAATTACTTATTGCAGGTTCTACAGTTACTATCTGTCACCGTTTTACGCAAAATTTATCAAAGCATGTCGCTGAGGCAGATCTTTTAGTTGTAGCGGCAGGAAAAATGGATTTAATTCAACCCAACTGGATAAAAAAGGGGGCTATTGTTATTGACGTCGGGATTCATCGTTTAGAAAATGGTAAAGTACGCGGCGATTTGAATTATGAGGCTGTTATCGAAAAAGCTTCATGGATAACTCCTGTTCCTGGTGGTGTTGGTCCAATGACTATCTCAACTTTACTTCATAATACATTACTTTGTATGGAAAATTTTGTGGAAAGGCATCATGACAGGACATAATCTCAAAATATTTTTATCATTTTTCTTAGTTATTATTGTTGATACTATGGGTTTAGGTCTTGTTTTTCCTGTTTTAAGCCCATTAGTCTTAGACAAAACCAGTGTGCTCATTTCACCGGACACAACTGTTTTCACAAGAGAAATGCTTTACGCCGGTATTATTGGTATTTTCAGCTTATTTCTTCTGATTGGCGCTCCCTTGATTGGTGACTTTTCAGACAGCATTGGACGAAAAAAAGCATTACTAATTTGTGTGAGCGGTACCGCAATAAGCTTTTTTCTTTGCGGAATTGGTATATGGCAAGGAAGTTTATTCTTATTATTTTCAGGACGTGCACTCAATGGCTTTACCGCCGGCAGTAGTTCGATTGCTCAAGCAGCTATTGCTGACATGAGCTCTATCGAAAATAAAGCTAAAAACTTAGGGCTCATTTCCTTAGCTAACTGTTTTGGATTCGTACTAGGCCCTGTTTTCGGAGGATACTTTGCAGATCATCCATTGTTTTATTCTGCAGGATTTTCTACTCCTTTTTTCATTGCAGGATGTTTAGCGCTTATTAATATCTTATTTCTTATTATTTTTGTTAAAAACAGCAAAACGCAAACTCGCCGAAAGCTTCATTTTCAACTGAGTTTAGGTATTCGCATTTTTATTGATGCCATTCGATTAAAATCTGTTCGACGCGCTTCTTTACTTTTTCTTTGTCTGCAGTTATGTTGGGCAATCTATTTTCAATTTATCTCTATTATGTTAGTCCAATCCTATAACTATAGTGCGACTCAAGTAGGGCTCTTTATGACCTATATTGGTTTACTTTTTACTTTCTGCCTTGCATTTCTTGTACGCATTTTACTCAAATTTACCACTATTGAAAAAATTCTTCGAGCTTCTTTTTTCATTGCTGGAATTGCTTTAGTACTTTGTCCCCTGATGCGCACAGAAGTTAACCAATGGCTCATTGCTGTCCCTATTACTTTATCTATAGGTCTTCTATATACTGGCGGCTTAGCCTTATTTTCTAATGCAGTGGATAAAACTCAACAAGGATGGGTTATGGGTGTCAGCGCTGCTGTTGCTGCCGTCGCATGGACCGTAGGCTCTATTGTAGCAGGTATTCTAGGAAAATGGGGCGTTGAATGGCCATTTTTAGGTGCCGCATTTATTGGTTTTATTGGCTTTATTTTAAGTATAAGAGAACAACATCATTATGAACAAAAACAGTCAACCATTGAAGCTTAAATATAAACTTCTTATATTACCTCTTTTTCTCATAGGATTTTTACAGATAGCCCATGCAGAAACCTCCACCAGCAGTCAAAACGTTAGTCGCTCTGTGGGTGAAATTGCAGAATCAGCTAATTGTTGTTATGGCAGCGGCATTAGCTATTGTGATGCTACTGCGGGGCATTATGTTTGCAAAAATGGAGATTACTCCGCTTGCATTTGCACAAATACAACACCAGTATCAACTTACCGCCAACTCGCGTTAGGTTGTTGTTTATGGCATGGTGGTGTTATTGCCTCTTCTTTAGGGCAAGTCGTTTGTGCCGACGGTTCACTTTCCGAAGTTTGTTCAACACAAACAAACACAGTTATCGCTGGTTCTATGACCCTTTAAATCTGAATTAAAAGAGATAAATAATGGTGCAAACATTGGTTGGAATCGTGATGGGTTCGCAAAGTGACTGGCAAACATTACAGGAAGCGGCCACGACACTGACGCAATTAGATATAACTTATGAAACCGATATTGTGTCTGCTCATCGCACTCCTGATAAATTATTTCAGTATGCCGAAAATGCAGATAAACGTGGCTTAAAAGTAATTATTGCAGGCGCAGGTGGTGCTGCGCATTTACCTGGGATGCTCGCCGCTAAAACTCTCTTACCGGTGTTAGGTGTCCCGGTACAATCAAAAACACTCAATGGTATTGATTCACTCCTTTCCATTGTGCAAATGCCACGTGGTGTTCCTGTAGGCACATTGGCCATAGGCGAAGCAGGTGCCGTCAACGCAGCCCTTCTCGCTGCGAGAATATTATCTTTAGAATATCCTGATATCGCACAGCGTTTGTCTGATTATGCACAGCAACAGACAGAGACAGTGCTAGCACAAAAAATTGAGAGTACTCTATGAAAATTGGCATATTAGGCACAGGACAACTTGCCGGCATGCTCATTGCGGCAGGAAACTCTCTTGGCTTTGATATTTCTTGCAAAGACAACTTTGAAGATTTAGACACTCTTGATCTCATTACTTTTGAAAATGAAAATATATCTATAGACACCGCACAATATATTCATCAACGAAAAAAACTATATCCCTCTCCTGATGCTTTATATTATAGCCAGGATAGGCTATGCGAAAAACAATTTATTCAATCTCATCAAATAAAAACAGCGCCTTTTTATGCTGTCCAAGATTTGACAACTTTAAAAGAAGCCACTGAAGTTTTAGGCTTTCCTCTCCTTCTAAAAACGCGTCGCTTCGGCTATGACGGCAAAGGACAATATCGCATATCGACTTTTGAAGAAGGTAAAAAAATAATTGAAGAGAACGCTTCAGCTTTATTTATTGCCGAAGGACTGGTCCGTTTTTCACGCGAATTATCTATTATTGCAGCAAAAAACTCTTCGGAAACAGTGTTTTATCCTCTGGTCGAAAATCATCACCATGAAGGTATTTTACGCATCTCGCACGCCCCCATTCAAGACACCCATTTTCTACAAACACAGGCTGAAAAAATTGCCGAAACTTTATTAAATGCTTTAGATTATCGAGGTGTTTTAAGCATTGAATTGTTTGACACCCATGAAGGTTTAATTGTCAATGAGATAGCTCCAAGAGTACACAACAGCGGTCACTGGACCATTGAAGGCTCACACACAAGCCAGTTTGAAAATCATCTGCGCGCCATTGCTGATTTGCCTTTAGGCAACACTCAAGCGAAAGGTTATAGTATTATGATCAATATTATTGGTACTTTTCCACCTTTATCGGATCTTTTATCCATTCCCTTTTGTCATGTTCATGATTATCAAAAAACGCCTCGTCCTTGCAGAAAGTTAGGCCATATCACTTTGAATCATGAAGATCCTGAATTACTTGAAACTCTATTACGAGGCATTCCCTATGCAACTTTTTAAAAAAGACGGGCCTTTTGCTCATATTATTCTCAATAATCCGGAAAAACATAATGCTTTTAATGAGCAGCTCATTGAAGATATAACACAAACATTAAAAGATATTGAACAAGATGACTCTATCCGTGTTGTTCTGCTTTCTGCGGAAGGAGCCTCATTTTCTGCGGGAGCCGATCTTAACTGGATGAAAAAAATGGCTGCTTATTCCGCTGAAGAAAACTTTGCTGATGCCATGAAGTTAGCTCATTTAATGGAAACATTAAATAATTTAAATAAACCGACAATTGCACTCGTGCAAGGCAACGCTTTTGGCGGTGCTTTAGGCTTAATTGCTTGTTGCGATATTGCCCTTTCTGTGCCCACAGCGTTGTTTTGTTTTTCAGAGGTTAAACTTGGATTAATTCCTGCTGTTATTAGCCCTTATACCATTACCGCTATAGGTGAACGTATGGCACGACGCTATTTTCTCACTGCGGAACGCTTTTCTGCACAGGAAGCACTCAATATGTCGCTTATTCATATTATTTCAGAAAATCTTCTATCGGATGGTCTCGCTTTAGCAGAAAAAATAGCGCAAAATGGCCCACAAGCACTGCGGCATATTAAACAGCTAACACGAAAAGTTGCACAATCTTTTATGAACGAAGATCTTATGCAAACAACGGCTAAAGCCATTGCTGAAGCACGAGTCTCTCAAGAAGGTCAAGAAGGTTTAGGTGCTTTTTTAGAAAAACGTACACCCAATTGGATACCCAACTCATAACTATATGACAAAAATCAACAATGTTTCAGTAGTCTTTCCGAGCCTACATTATCGCTATTCCGGGGTAACGTCAACAATTATCTCTCTGGTTCCTTACCACTTAAAATCTTCATCCGTAGCAGTACTCGGTCCTCTGATGCCTCCAGAGATTCCTCGCGTTTCGTTTAAAGAGATATTAAAAAGTGGTTGGTCTAAACCACCAAAGCATCGTTATCGAATATGGCATGCGCGCCGAAACAACGATATGGTTGTGGGTATATTTTTAAAATATATCTTACGTCAACCATGGAAACTTGTTTTTACCTGGTCGGGACAACGGCGACAAGCACGATTAACACGTTGGTTTCTGCGTCGCATGGATGCCGTGATAACCACATCCGAAGCGGCTGGAAGTTATCTTGAAGTGCCTCATACTGTTATTCATCATGGCATTGATATTCGACGTTATTATCCCGCTGAAAATAAAGCAACCGCCTGGAGCCAAACTAAACTATCCGGCACATTAGGTATTGGCGTTTTTGGACGCATTCGCCCTGAAAAAGGCACTGACCTATTTGTAAAAGCCATGATTAAACTTCTGCCGCAATACCCTGAAGCAACAGCTGTTATTACAGGGCTTGTCGAAAAAACCTATCAATCTTTTGCCGATGAACTCAAACAATTAATCATAAAAGCAGGCTTAGAAAAGCGTATTATATTTTTAGGTGAACGACCTATTGATGAAATGCCCTCTTGGTTTCGCTGTATTTCTCTTTATGTAGCACCGATGCGCTGGGAAGGCTTTGGGCTCACGCCACTCGAAGCAATGGCTTCAGGCACACCTGTTGTCGCAACAAAAACAGGTGCCGCGCCCAAATTAATTACCGAAGGAAAAACAGGATTTTTAATTTCTCCGAATGATGAAGAAGCCCTGTATAATGCTATAGAACTCCTCTTGAAAAGTCCTGAAAAAATGGAGGCTATGGGAAAGGCCGGAAGAGAAAAAAGTTTGCAACAACACGATATTAACCAAGAAGCTGATGCGATTCAAAAGGTATATGAACGGTTGTGGGATAATGACTAAAGTTGGATTTTCACATCTTATTTCAACACAGAAAAAATACGCTCTTTAATTTCTTGCATCGAGCCTATTCCAGAAACCTGATGATAAACGGGAGCTTTAGGGTCTCCACTACGATACCATTCGCTGTAATAAGAGATTAAAGGTTCTGTCTGGGTGTGATACACTTTCAAACGATTTTTTACAGTTTCCTCTTTATCATCTTCTCTTTGAACAAGAGGTTCCCCAGTCACATCATCACAACCAGGTGTTTTCGGCGGATTATAATCAATATGATAGACACGGCCGGATGCTAAATGCGTTCGCCGTCCCGTTAAACGTTTTAAAATTTCTTCGTCAGGAACAGCTATTTCAACTACAGCATCCAAAGAAATATCAGCATGTCTCAACGCATCCGCCTGAGGAATTGTTCGAGGAAAACCATCTAACAAGAATCCTTGCGCGCAATCAGGCAGGCTAATACGCTCTTTTACAAGGCCAATCATAATATCATCAGAAACTAAACGACCGCTATCCATGACTTGTTTTGCAGCTAGTCCTAATGGTGTTTTTTTAGCTACAGCCGAGCGCAACATATCCCCTGTAGAAATCTGAGGAATATTAAATTTTTCTGTAATAAATTGTGCTTGCGTGCCCTTGCCGACGCCAGGGCCACCTAAAAATATTAATTTCATCATTGATGCTCCGGTGCAACCATGTAAATGCCTGGGGCATTTCTTAAATACTCTCGATAATCTAACCCATAACCAAAAACATAATGGTCTTCAATTTCTAATCCCACAAAATCAGCATGAGTCAAACCATTTTCAACGCGTTTATTATGTTTATCTACCAAAACGGCCGTATAAACTTCTTTAGCGCCCATTTCTTTCAATTTATCTAAAACGATTGCTAAAGTGACTCCACCATCTAAAATATCATCCACCACTAATACGGTACGGCCATTTACTGATTCGGGAGGCTCCTTTTTCCAATAAATATCTTTACCTGTTAGCTCTCCGCGATATCGTGTCGCGTGCAAATAATCGACTTCTAAAGGAAAATCTAAACGTGTTAATAAATGCCCTAATGTGACAACTCCACCTATCATCACACAAAGCAATAAAGGATTTTTATCACTCAGTTTTTCATTGATTCCCTTTGCCATACGATCTAAAGCTGCTTCCACTTCATTATGCGTATAAAGGCAAGTAGATTTTTCATAAACTTCTTTAATATATTCTGGTAGATTCATCATCATTTATCATCACGTTTATAAGTAGAACGAGGAAACAAGCTCACATTGCCTGCACCTGTATTTTTAGCTTCTGTTATTTTCGCAATCCCTTCTTTATGCACTTCATCAATGCGAATAATGGATTGCATAGGAATAAAAGTGCGCTTAACATCAGCAAATTCCATTTGCAATCGCTCTTCAGAGGGATCGACAACCAAAGACGTGTTTGTTCCAAAAACAAACTCTTCTGCTTCAACAAATCCAAAGAGCTCGCTGTCATACACTTTGCGTGCATAAATTTGATAGACAGTGTCTTCATTTACAAATGAAATACGAAAAACAGTTCTTTTAGACATAGTGCTCTTTTTTATTGCATTTTTTAAGTAGGAGAAATTATACGCTATTTTTTTGATTTAAAAAACGCCTTGACCATATCAACATCGTCAAGAATCTGTCTTTTTAACAATTCTAACGAATCAAAACGTTTTTCATCACGCACTTTATGCAAAAATTTAACTTCAATAACTTGATTATACAGACTACCTTCAAAATCTAATAAATGCACTTCGAGTAAATTTCGAAAACCATTAACTGTAGGTCTATTTCCCACATTAGCCACTCCGCATGTACTATCTAATCCTACTCCCTCAACAACAACAGCATAAACTCCCTTAATAGGTAACACAGTTGAAATAATTGAACGATGAATATTCAAATTTGCTGTAGGAACTCCCCACTGGCGTGCACGTTTATCTCCATGAATAACTTTTCCAAGTAAACTATAAGGCCTGCCCAGCAATTGCTCCGCGACCATTAAGTTATTCTCTTGCAATACAGTTCGAACCCAAGTACTGCTAATGCGCTCTCCCTCCCAAAGCACTTCAGGAGCAACTTCTAGTGTAAAATGATAATTTTTAGCCTGCTTTTCTAAAAATGACAGATCACCCTCCCTATCACGCCCAAACCGAAAATCTTTTCCGACGATGAGGTGCTTAGTATTAAGCCCCTGAACGAGCACTTGTGCGACAAATTGTGCCGCACTTAACTGCGATAAAGCTCCATTAAAGCGCAAGCAAACAAAAACATCAATTCCCCACTTTTTAAGCAGCGCCCATTTTTCTTTAAAACGCGTTAAACGGCATATAGGTGCCTGTTTTGAGCTTTTAGAAAAAAACTCTCGAGGCAATGGTTCAAACGTAACAACCACGCAAGGCAACCCTTGCTCTTTCGCACGTTGCTTCAAACACTCAAAAATAGCTCGATGCCCACGATGCAATCCATCAAAATTGCCTATGGTAGCAACACAGCCTTGTTGAAAAAAAGCATGCCTTTTTATATGGCGAATAAGTAACATGCGCAAAGTATAACGGTTGAAAAAACATCTGTATAGGGTATAATAAAGGAATTTTAATTCTTCCATGGGGAATCTTTCTGTGTCACGAAAAACAGTCTTATATGAACAACATGCAAAAGCCAACGCAAAACTCGTCGACTTTCACGGTTGGATGATGCCATTGCATTATGGCTCTCAATTGGATGAACATCATGCAGTACGTACCGATGCCGGTGTTTTTGATGTTTCACATATGACCGTTGTAGATTTATTAGGAACCGGCGGCCGAAATTTTTTACGATATTTGCTGTCTAATGATGTCGATCGCTTAAAACATGTAGGCAAAGCATTTTATACCCTTATGTTGAATCATCGCGGTGGCATTGTAGATGATTTAATTGTCTATTATCGAGCTCCTGATAATTATCGTCTGGTCTTAAACTCTGCCACACGAGAACATGATTTAGCCTGGATTCGACGCCACAATGAAGATGCACACTCTGTTGGTATTCAAGAAAGGACTGATCTTTCTATTCTTGCTGTACAAGGCCCCAAAGCCATTGAGCGTGTACTCTCAATATTATCAGCACCGAACGCTGACGATATCAGTACATTACAATCTTTCGAATCCATTGAAAGTCATGATTGTTTTTTTGCACGCACAGGTTACACTGGTGAAGATGGTCTTGAAATTATTCTTCCCTCTAAAAAAACCCCTGCTTTTTGGGATGCTTTATTAAAAGCGGGTATCAAACCTTGTGGGTTAGGTGCACGCGATACATTACGCTTAGAAGCAGGAATGCTTCTTTATGGTCAAGACATGAATGACACGACCAGTCCTTTAGAATCTGGCTTAGGTTGGGCCGTTGCTTTTGATCCTGAGGAACGCCAATTTATTGGACGCGAAGCTTTACAACGACAAAAAGAACAAGGTCTGAAACGCAAAATGGTTGGCCTTATTTTAGAACAAAAAGGCATTATGCGTACAGGACAAACCGTTATCCTTGAAAATGGCGCCGAAGGTATTATTACCAGTGGCAGCTATTCTCCAACCCTAGAAAAATCGATTGCTCTTGCACGTATTCCGGTGAATCCCAATGCCAATAGCGAAACGACATGTTTCGTCGATATTCGCGGCAAAAAAGTACCCGCAAAAATTACAAAGCCACGATTTGTTCGTCAAGGGAAATCAATTGTTGAATAAACACAATATTGAAAAAATTAGGAGAAAAAATAAATGTCAAATACATTGCCTGAAGAACTGAAGTATACAAAAACTCACGAATGGGCGTTACGCGAAGATAATGATATTATCACTATTGGTATTACAGACCACGCACAACAATTATTAGGTGATATGGTTTTTGTTGAGTTACCTGAAGTAGGCGATTCTATCGCTGCTGGAGATGAGCTCGGCGTTGTCGAGTCTGTTAAAGCAGCATCTGATTTTTATGCACCTATTGGAGGTGAGATTGTAGAAGTCAATGCAGAATTAGCTAATGCTCCTTCTTTAGTGAATAGCGATCCTTATGGGGATGGCTGGTTAGTGAAAATTCGCATGGAAGATGAAGAAGAATATGATGAACTCATTTCTGCTGAAGAGTATGAAGAAAGACTTACCGAAGAAGAATAATTGTAGGGGCGAATAATATTCGCCTTATTTAAAATGAGGTTTAAATCCATGTCTGTTTTTAGTCCATTTACGCCACATACCGATGCGGATGTTCAGTCTATGCTAGATGCTATTGGCGTAGAAAGTGTTGACGAACTCTTCAGTGAAATACCTGAATCACTACGATTTAAAAGAAAGCTGAATATTCCTGAGGGATTGTCAGAAATAGATTTAAACCATTTAGTTGGTGAACGAACCCAAGCAATGAAACCAACTCATTGCTTTATTGGCGGAGGTGCTTATGAGCACCATATTCCTGCTGCAGTGTGGGACATTACCTCTCGAGGAGAGTTTTTAACCGCTTATACTCCCTATCAAGCAGAAGCCAGTCAAGGTACATTGCAATTATTATATGAATATCAAAGTATGATTGCAGGATTAACTGGTATGGATGTTTCTAATGCTTCTTTATATGATGGAGCATCAGCATTGGCAGAGGCAGCTCTTATGGCTGCTCGCATTCAAAGCAAACAAAAAAATAAACGTTTTTTAATTGTTGGGACATTACATCCTCATTATTTAGAGGTGCTGAATAGTATTGTTGTGAATCAAGGCTTAGAAATCATTGTTTCTTCTATTGACACACTCCCACAAAATACAGAATCATTTACTGCCGTTATCGTACAACAGCCCAGCTTTTTAGGGACAATAGAAGATGTTGACATGATTACCGATTGGGCTCATGCACAAGGAGCTTTGCTCATTGCTGTGGTTAACCCTATTTCACTCGGATTACTGAAAGAACCTAATGCGTGGGGAAATCAATCCTCTCATAGAGGAAGCGACATCGTCTGCGGTGAAGGTCAACCCCTGGGAATACCTTTGGCGTCAGGAGGTCCTTATTTTGGCTTCTTAAGCTGCCGCAAAGAATATGTTCGACAGATGCCTGGCCGAATTATCGGTAAAACCGTCGATGTTGATGGAAAAACCGGGTTTACTTTAACTTTACAAGCGAGAGAACAGCATATTAGACGTTCCAAAGCAACGTCTAATATATGCACGAACCAAGGATTGATGACCACTGCTGCGACCATTTATATGAGCTTATTAGGTCCGCAGGGACTGGAAGCCGTTGCTAAACGATGTCATGAAAACACGCGTCAATTAGTTGAAAAGCTGGTAGCAATTCCCGGCGTTACCCGCTATTCGCAACAACCTTTTTTTCATGAATGCGTCATTAATTTACCTTGCCCTGCTTCAGTCGTCTTAGACGCATTATTGCAATATAATATTGCGGGCGGTGTAGATCTCGGACAATATTATCCGGAATTAAGCCATTGCTTGCTGATTTGTGCAACAGAAACAAAAACACTCAATGATTTAACACACTATGCTCATGCATTAGAAAAAGTTTTAACTCAAAATCTGTAAATAAGTAGGATTGAACATAAGCAATGATTTCATTTATAAAAAAATTACTGAAAATCAAATCTAAGAGTTCTCTCCATAAAAAACTGCTATCAAAGAATACTACATCTCTTAAAAATATACTCATTATCTCTCGAGAACAACATCGCATCTCAAAAACGAATATCAGTCAAAATGCGCTTAAAGTTTTAAATCGCTTACACCATGCAGGATATGAAGCGTGTTTAGTCGGCGGCAGTGTCCGCGACCTTTTACTGGGTGTGGTGCCCAAAGATTTTGATGTGGCAACTAACGCTAAACCCAATGAAGTGAACCGTCTTTTTCGAAATTCGATGTTAATTGGGCGTCGCTTCCGTATTGTTCATGTTCAATTTGGTCGTGAAATTATTGAAGTCACTACTTTTAGAGGGAGTGAAGAACATCACATAGATCATAAAAAAGATCATCATGGGATGATTCTTCGAGATAATACATTTGGGGATATATCACAAGATGCTTGGCGACGTGATTTTACAATTAATGCATTGTATTACAATATAGCCGATTCTTCCGTCATCGATTTCACAGGAGGATATCAGGATCTCCAAAATAAGATTATTCGTCTTATTGGCGAACCTGAAGTACGTTACAAAGAAGATCCCGTACGTATACTTCGTGCGATTCGTTTTTCCGCAAAGTTAAACTTTACATTAGACTCAAAAACAGCGGAACCCATTAAACGCCTTGCCCACCTAGTGAAAAATGTTCCTAGCGCACGTCTTAGTGAAGAAATTTTTAAAGTTTATCACAATGGTGCTGCACAAAAAGGGCATCAGCTATTGTGCGAATATGGATTATTTGATTTGTTTTTTCCTGCGACAGCTCATTTATTTAAAAATCAAACAGAGTTAACACCTAATAAAGAAGCAGCGAAAAAAGTAGGACAAAAAATAATCCTACAAGCCTTAGAAAACACCGATCATCGTTTTGCAGAACACAAACCTATCATGCCTGCATTTTTAATTGCTGCGTTACTTTGGCATTCTTTACAACAAGAAGTACAAACCTTTAAAAAAGAAGGTACTCCTCTTCTAGAAGCATTAGAAAAAGCAATGGGACATATTATTCACTCACAAAATCAAGCTGTCGCTATTCCAAAAAGATATTGGCAAGTGGTACGTGAAATATGGGTTCTTCAATATCGCTTTACACGACGACAAGGTCCTCGACCATTTCGTTTACTTCAGCATCCTCGATTTCGTGCTGCATATGACTTTTTACTAATTCGTGCTCTTGCCGGCGAAGAATCTATTGAGCTAGCCGATTGGTGGACGACATTTCAAGAAATATCTCAACCAGAGCAAGAAGAGATGGTTCGAACTATTGGGTGTATTCAGTCGCAAAAAAAGCCTACTTCTACAAAAAAACGCAGAAAAACATAAATATTTCTTGATTTTTTTTGCATTATCGCTCAGAATTCACAGCTTGATTTATTATTATATACAAAAGAGTTATGGCAAAAGAAGATCATATTGAAATGACGGGTACTATCATCGAAACACTCCCTAATACAATGTTTCGTGTGAAATTAGAAAATGGACATATTGTCATTGCTCATATTTCAGGAAGAATGCGCAAAAATTATATCCGAATTCTAACAGGTGACACTGTTAAAGTGGAATTAACCCCTTACGATTTAACGAAGGGGCGCATTATATTCCGCGATAAAGATAAATAATCTTTATTCAAACAAAAGTTCATCGTTATTTTAAAAAGTATTTCCCTTTCTTGTTTGACTCATATCCGCTAACTGTGTGCCAAGATTATCGGTTTCTTGTGCTGCACCCGCTGTTGTTTGGCCTCTGCTTTGCGAGGAATAAAAACTCGAAGCGCAATCAATTTCTGTTGACCTACGATTCAAAGTAATCTGAATGAATCTAGGAATCTCCTTTTCCGATACATTAAGACTCATCTCACGAATATAACCAATAAACTCAGCTGAAAAATCTTTAGTCAAAAGATAATGATGTTTAAACAGAGGCTCCAAGTTTTGTAAAATCCAACGCTGTAAACCTAGCTCACTAGCTAATTGTTGAAATGATTGTAATTTAGAGAATATATCTGCTTCAGCTAGCTGATTGCTTTGCAATGGTAGAAAAATATGTTCCGTCATCTCTAACATCACTGTATTTGCTTCAGCCCTTTGAATATTTGCTTCAGCCCTTTGTTTATCTTCTGTAGTTATATTTAATTTTGGGTTATTCAATAATTCTGAAAAAAATGAAAATAATATTCCATGAGTTTCGTCTAAACGGCCTCTCCAAGGCAATGATGCTCGAGGAAAACTTGAAGCTACTTTATCATTATCAGGGGGCAATCTTCTACAAAGACTATTGTAATCATAACCTATGGTACCCATTAAAAACCAAGATGCCAGCCCTGAAGTGTCTAAAGCCTCTTGTATTTTATCATTAAAACGTGCTTCCTCAATTTGAGCCAGAATAAGTCCATCCGGATCATTCAGTTGATTTTGTCTGATGGCTGCTTCAATAAAACTCAGCGCAGTCTTTTTCAGGTGGTTGAGTTTAATAAGGACACATAACCAAATTTGAGTTATCTTATTTTTTCCGAAAAAATTTGATAATTCGGGATCCAAAGACTCTAAATGATTTAAACTGTCAACATAATGATTTAGTTCCATTAAATCAGCTTCGAGAGCTTCATCAGTATAAGTTAAACTTTGTATTTTTTGCTCAATTGCTCGAATACCTGATTTTAAAGACTCATATTTATCAGCAATATCTATATGTGATGCTGGCATTATTTATTCTCCACTTAATTAAACTTCAGATAAAGCTTAACACAGGAATATTAAAATATGATTAATGCGGCTTATCTTCGAATTAATTACTTTGGTTGTAGTTCAGGGTGAACGCGTATAAATTCCAATAAAATCAAGGTTTGTAGGTGGTTTTTGTAGGGGCGGGTCTTGTGCCCGCCCGAAAATGCACAGTTTTTATCAATATTGGCGGGTAGG
>JAJZTL010000051.1 GCA_021848965.1 Pseudomonadota bacterium | reverse complement strand
GTGAGCTAATTTTTCTACTTTCTTCCAAAATTCTGCATAGGTTAACGATTGCTCTTGAAACACTAGCGCAGGCAAAGCTGCATATTTTTCAGCTGTTTCTTCAATCATCTCCAAAACAGTTTTTTCTAGTGCAGGTTGTTTTTCGCCATAAGGCCAGGTGTTCACTAATAACTGATATTCAGGTGCAGATAAAATACGATAAGAAATCAGAGACGCATCGGGATTAAGAGTTATTTCTTGCAGCAGATTTTGATAATGTGCGCATAAATGTTGGATGCTGAGTTCGGTAAATAAATCCGTCCGATATTCGACGGCGCATTCAAGAGATCCGTTCAGTTTTTCAGCAACAGATAAGGTGATATCTAATTTTGCATTGTTGTGGATGTGTTCTTCAAAATGATAGCTTATGTTTTCTTCTGTTCGGGAATTTGCGGCCTGATAATCAAATAAGGCTTGAAATAAGGGATTTTTTTTCGGATCAATGGGAATGTTGAGTTTATCTAAAATTTCATTGAAAGGAATAGCCTGATTTTCAGCAGCATCGAGAGCATTTTGATGCACAGATTTTAAGAGTTCGCGAAAAGTTTGAGTCTCTGATAATTGTTGGCGATAAATAGACTCATTAACAAAAAAGCCCATGATGGGTTCGAGTGCGGATTGATAACGACCGGCAATGGGGGCACCAATGAGAATATCAGATTGCTTCGTATAGCGATAAAGAAGTACAAAAAAAGCGGCAAGAGTGACAGAAAAAAGCATGGTTTTTTCTTGTTGAACAATATTTTTAAGTGCATCTACAACAGAAGCAGTGATGGTAAATAAAAGTGTATTTCCTTGAAACGTTTGTTTATCGGGATAAGGAAAATCAGTGGGTAAGTCCAAAGTGGTTTGCGCATCTTGCAAGAAATGTTGCCAAAAAGCGAGTTGATCATCTAAATAATGATTTTCGAGCCATTGGTTTTGGGAGTAAGCATAGTCAATGTATTGGAACTCTGTATTAAAATTAGGCAAAGTACTATTTTTTTCTAATGCAGTATAAGTATCAAGAAGTTGCTGCATAAAAAGGCGATTGGACCAGCCATCGAAGGCAATGTGGTGAATATTAAAATAGACTAAAATGTCCCTTTGATCTTGAGCTAGTGCGAGACGAAAAACGGGACCATTGACTAAATCAAAAGGAATTTTATTCCAGTGTTGAGTGTCATGATGAAACATGTCGAGAGAATCATAAACGGGAATGGTAAAATCCTGTTTTTTTAAAATAACCTGAACAGGCTCATCATGCGTATTATCAATAACCGTGCGGAAAATCGCATTTTGTTCAACGATATGGTAAAGGGCACTTAATAAATGAGGGTATTGAGTATTTTTAAAGCGAATGAGAGTTGGAATATGATATACCGTAGAGTCAGGATTTAACTGATAAAAGAACCACATCTGTTTTTGCGCGTAAGAAAGCGGTGCGCGATGAGGTTCAGGTGAGTGTTTCAAAGCTAGTTTTTCTTCTATTTCTTGTTGCAATGTTAAAAGATGTTGGGCTAGTTTGCGAATGGTACGTAACTCAAAAATTTTGCCAATAGACAAATGAAGTTTCAAGTTTTTCTTGACCCGTGAAATCACTTGAGTCACAAGTAATGAATGTCCGCCTAACTCAAAGAAACTGTTATCAATGCCAAATTGATCGGTTTTTAACACTTCTTTCCAGATATTCCAGAGAGCATTTTCCATCTCATTGCTGGGTTTAACAAACGCACGAATGGAGTGAATTAATCGAAAGTCTTTGGCCTGTAGCATTTTGCGATCAATTTTCCCGCTTAGGTTTAGGGGGAGTGTTTCCAGTTCAATAAATGCAGAAGGGATCATGTATTCGGGTAATTTTTCTGCTAGATAGCGCGCAAGCATTTCAGGTTCAATAGAACTATTATCTGATTTTGTGAAATAGGCGACGAGAATTTGTTGTTCTTTTTTTGCAATAACAGCAGCTTGTTTTATGTCGGGAAGTGCATTGAGTAATGCATCAATTTCACCGATTTCAATGCGATAGCCACGAATTTTGACTTGATTATCGATGCGTCCAATATATTCTATTTCGCCATTGGACAGCCACCGGCCATAATCGCCTGTGTGGTATAAACGTGCTTTGGAGTCAGAGGAAAATGGATGGGGTACAAAACGTTCATGTGTTAATTCTTTTCGATGCAGATATCCGCGTGCGAGCCCGATGCCGCCGACAAGAATTTCGCCCATGACGCCTGTGGGTACAGGTTGCATGTTTTCATCCAGAATAAACATGCTCATATTATCTAAAGGACGTCCAATATTTTGAGCTAAAGCATGTTCATCATAAATTTTTGTGCTGCAGATGACCGTAGTTTCAGTGGGGCCATAGCCGTTGACCACGGTACATTGCTTTTTCCAATAATCAATCACTTGAGGGTCACAGGTGTCTCCACCACAGTCAATGATTTTTAAATCAGGCATAGAACGTTGTTCAAAGTTTTCTAGTACGGCTGGCGAAACAGAAATAAGCGCTATCTTATGAGCGACCATATAGTCTTGGAGTATTGGCATGGAACGCCGCATGTTATTGTCGGAAATATAGAGGGTATGCCCTGAGGAAAGGGCAAAGAAAATTTCAAACATGGCGTTATCAAAATTGATAGAAGCAAATTGAAGTCTTCTCGTTCCAGGGGGAAGTTGATGCAGACGTTGCATAAATAAAACAAGATTGCTTAATCCTCGATGTTCAAGCATGACCCCTTTGGGATTCCCAGTTGAACCTGAGGTGTAAATAATATAAGCGAGGTCATCCATTTTATTTGCGCAAGACAACTGTAGGGGTGAATGGTATTCATCCATTTCATCCGTCTGCACAAACATAATATTTTTATCGAATATTGCTTGTTTTTCTTTTAATGCGGAGACACTAATAATGATATGGGTGTCTGAATCTGTTTGCATGTAGTGCAATCGTTCTTCGGGATAGTCAGCATCGAGTGGTAAGAAAGCAGCGCCTGCTTTCCAGATAGCACACATGGCGATAATCATTTCTAGACCACGTGGCATGAGTAGGCCAATGATGGGCGTCTGATTTTTGGGATTTTTTGTTTGAATGGTGTGAGCTAATTTTTCTACTTTCTTCCAAAATTCTGCATAGGTTAACGATTGCTCTTGAAACACTAGCGCAGGCAAAGCTGCATATTTTTCAGCTGTTTCTTCAATCATCTCCAAAACAGTTTTTTCTGGTGCAGGTTGTTTTTCGCCATAAGGCCAGGTGTTCACTAATAACTGATATTCAGGTTCAGATAAAATACGATAAGAAATCAGAGACGCATCGGAATTAAGAGTTATTTCTTGCAGCAGATTTTGATAATGTGCACATAAATGTTGGATGCTGAGTTCAGTAAATAAATCTGTGCGATATTCGACATCACCTTGTAGTGAGCCATCGGACTTTTCACTGAGGGATAAAGTAATATCCAGTTTGGCACCATCAAAAGGGCGTGGTTCAAGCGTATAGGTTAGCGAAGTAGGATTTGCAATATCGACGAGTGATTGATAATTGAATAAGACTTGAAACAGAGGATTTTTCTTTGGGTCAATGGGGATATTTAACTTGTCCAGAATTTCATTAAAGGGAACCATGGCATTGTCTGCGGCATCGAGAGAATTCTGATGGACTGTTTTTAACAGCTCACGGAAAGTTTGAGCAGGAGATAATTGTTGGCGGTAAATGACTTCATTGACAAAAAAGCCGATGATGGGTTCGAGAGCCGATTGATACCGCCCGGCTACGGGCACACCGATGAGAATGTCAGATTGCTTCGTATATCGATAAAGAAGTGCAAAAAAAGCGGCGAGTGTGACGGCAAAGAGGGTGGTTTGATGATCACGTGCTAAAGCTTTGAGGGGTTGGACAAGAGTCGTGGGTAAGGTAAATGTTAAGGTTTTGCCTTGAAAAGTTTGTTGAGGTGGATAGGGAAAGTCTGTAGGTAAATCAAGTGTAGTTTGAGCGCCTTGTAAAAAACGTTGCCAGAAAGTGATTTGCTCGGACAGACGATTTTCAGTGAGCCATTGTTGTTGCGAATATGCGTAGTCAGTATATTCATATTCTGTGGGGAATAGCGGCAGCGGTTGATTTTTTTCTAAACAATCATAGGTCGTTAAAAGTTGTTGCATGAAAAGCGAGAAGGACCAGGCATCAAATGCAATATGATGAATATTAAAATAGACAAAAACTTCATTGTCTTTGGGGCAGCAGGCTATATGGATAAGAGGGCCATTGAGCAAATCAAAGGGGCGTTTGTCCCATTGTTGTATGTCGAATTCAAACATATCAAAAGCGTCATAGACAGGGATAGTAAAGTCGAGTTTTTGAAGCACTCTTTGAGTGGGATTGTCATCAGTATTATCAATGATGGTCCTAAAAGCTGCATGTTGTTCCACGATGTGGTAGAGGGCTTGCACCAAGTGAGTGAGATGAGCGTGTGCAAACCGTAGGACTATCGGCATATTGTAAGCCGTGGACTGTGGATTCAGTTGATAAAAAAACCACATTTGCTTTTGTGCATAAGATAAGGGTGCGCGATGATGTTCGAGTGCATGTTGCAGTGCCAGTTTTTCCTCAGCTTCTTGTTGCAGTGTTAAAAGATATTGGGTGAGGTGTCGAATGGTGCGCAGCTCAAATACTTTGGCGAGAGAAAGAGAGAGTTTGAGTCTTTTCTTAACTCGAGAGGCCATTTGGGTGATTAAGAGTGAGTGTCCACCGAGTTCAAAAAAACTGTTATCAATACCAAATTGTTCGATTTTTAGGAGCTCTTTCCAGATATCCCAAAGAATTTGCTCCAGAGGAGTGGAGGGTGGTGCAAAAGCACGAATGACATTCCGGGAAAGAAAATTATCTGACTGTAAGGCTTTGCGATCGATTTTTCCACTTAAGTTTAATGGTAAAGCGTCCAAGGAAATGAGGTGAGCCGGTACCATGTATTCGGGAAGTTTTTGCGACAAATAGGCATGCAGGATTTCGGTAGGGATGTCTTCTTTTGTAGAGAAATAGGCAACTAAGAGTTGTTGTTCTTTTTTAGGAACAACAACGGTTTGTTTTATTCCTGGATAGGTATTTAAGAGGGCCTCAATTTCCCCCATTTCTATTCGATATCCTCGAATTTTGACTTGATTATCGATGCGACCGATAAAGTCTAACTCGCCATTAGGTAACCATCGAGCATAGTCTCCGGTTTTGTAAAGTCGTGCGTCTGGATCGTCAGAAAAAGGGTGTAAGACGAAACGCTCTAGGGTCAGTTGTTCTTGATGTAAGTAGCGATGAGCGAGTCCAGGCCCACCAATGAAAAGTTCTCCTATAACACCCGTAGGAACCGGATTGAGTTCTTCGTCAAGAATAAAGATTTCAGTGTTGTATAAAGGGCGTCCAATATTTTTCGGTAACTCCCCTTCTTTTAGTAATTTACTCGACACAATCACGGTGGCTTCAGTTGGGCCATAGCCATTGATTAAATGGCAGTGTTTTTGCCAATATTGGAGAGTATTCACCTCACAGATATCGCCAATAATAATCATTGTTTCTAAATGAGAAAATGGTTTTTTATCAAAATTTTCTAGCACAGCAGGAGGAATAGAGACAAGATGTACAGCAGTTTTTTCAATATATTCTTGTAACAGAGGAGGAGACTGCCGAGTAGGTGTGTCCACAATATATAAGCATCCGCCCGAAATTAAGCAAGGAAAGATTTCGCCGATGGAAACGTCAAAATTCATGGAAGTAAATTGTAAAACACGTTTACCGGGAGAAAGTTGATAAATGTCCTCTAAGTACGGCATTAGATTGGCGAGGCCTCGATGTCCAACTAGCACACCTTTGGGAAGGCCGGTGGAGCCAGAGGTGTAGAGGAGGTAGGCGGGATCTTCCATTTGAGTCAAACGGAGGGACTGTAGGGGCGAATAATATTCGCCCACTTCATCCGCCTGCACAAATACAATTTTCTTATCAAAAATTGCCTGTTTTTCTTTTAACTCGGAAACGCTGACAATAATATGGGTGTCTGAATCTTCAAGCATATAGCGCAAGCGTTCTTCGGGATAGTCTGCGTCGAGAGGTAAGAAAGCAGCGCCTACTTTCCAGATAGCGCACATAGCTATTATCATTTCTAAGCCGCGTGGCATGAGGATACCGATTATGGGTGTCTGAATAAAAATCCCCCCTGCGCCTCCCTTTGTAAAGGGGGGAATCTCCGCACAGAGATCGTTAGAAGAGGAGGAGTTTCGTGGTGGTTTCCACCCTTTACAAAGGGGGGAAGGGGAGATTTTTCTCAGAATTGCATGGGCTAAATTGTCTACTTTCTCACATAATTCTCTATAGGTAAGTGTCCTATCTTGAAATACAAGAGCGGGCAATTCAGGATATTTTTCAACAGCCTCTTCCAGCATATCCAATGTGGTCTTTTCTGGCAGAGGTCTTTTTTCCCCATAAGGCCAGGTATTGACCAATGTTTTATATTCCTCATACGACAGCAGAGTTAACTCTGCAATAGATAAGTTAGGATTTTCGGCTACTGCTTGTAATACATTGAGATAATGAGAGCAGACATGTTGGATACTCATTTCTGTAAATAAATCCGTACGGTATTCCACACCGCCATCGATATGCCCAGAAGAACGTTCATTGAGTAAAAGTGAAAGATCAAATTTTGAGGTCTTTTGATGTCGCTCGGTGATATGATAAATAATCTCTGTGTGTGGAAGTGTGCCCTCGAGTTGATGTCCTGTTTGTAAGCTAAATAAGACTTGAAACAACGGGTTTTGTTTAGGGTCGGTGACAATATTTAAGGCTTCAATGATTTTATTGAAAGGTAGTGCTTGATAGTCGGCTGCATCACAAGCATTTTGATGTACTGATTGCAATAATTCTGCAAAGGTTTTTGTATGGGTGAGTTGTTGTCGGTAGAGTGACTCATTGATAAAAACACCCATCAGCGATTCTAGCTGTGGTGAATATCGTCCTGCAATCGGAGCACCAATCACAATATCCGATTGGCGAGTATAGCGATACAGCAAAATAAAATAAGCCGTGAGCAAAACAGAAAAAAGAGTGGTTTGATTTTCTAAAGCAAGATTTTTTAAATTATCGACGAGAATTTTTGGCAGTGTCAGTGGAATGAGATGGCCTTGATAATTTTGTTGCTTGGGATAGGAAAAATCAGTGGGTAGAGTTAATGTAGGCTCAGCTCCTTGCAAAAACGATTGCCAAAATTCGAGTTGATAGTCGAGTTTATTATCTTTCAGCCATTGCCACTGTGAGTAGGCATAATCTCCATAGGTATAGTTATCACTCATTGGTGGTAAAGGGATATTATTTTCTATTGAATGATAGACTTTTCCGAGTTGTTGCAGAAAAACTTTCAATGACCAACCATCAAAGATAGCATGATGAATATTAAAATAGAGGAGCGCGTCTTTTTTTCCGGCTTCCTGACAGACTGCAAAGCGAAAGAGAGGAAAACACATCAAATCAAAGGGGATTTTATCCCATTGTTCCAGTTGTTGATGGAAGACTTCAGTTGATTCATAAATAGGAATATCGATATTTGCTGTTGTCAGTATTTTTTGATAAGACTCTTCGTCTGTTTCTTCAAAGATAGTGCGAAAATTTGAATGTTGCTCAATCAAGTGATACAACGCTTTGACGAGCTTATGTGCATTACAAAGTTTGAGCTGAATTAAAACCGGAATGTTATAGAGAGGGGAGGTTTTATCCAATTGATAAAAAAACCACATTTGTTTTTGAGCCATGGATAAGGGAATGCGCATGCTGGAAGGGAGTGTCATCAGCGGAAGCTTGTCGATGCTATCTTCTTCTAAGGTGGATAAAAACTCCGCGATTTTTTTTATGTTGCGCAATTCAAAAACTTTGGCCACGGGTAGAGCTAAAGAGAGTTTCTGTTTGATGCGCGCAATCATTTGAGTAGCCAGCAGGGAGTGTCCACCTAAAGCAAAGAAATCTTGTTCAAGAGAAAGGTTTTTTTCGTCCAATGAAAACAATTCAGCAAAAACCTGCAGAAGTATTTTTTCAATTTGCGAACACTGCTGATGATTAAATTGCACTGAGGTGGCAAAAGGGTTGAGCAAAGCTTGATAATCAATTTTACCGTTACGCATCATGGGAAAGTGGGTGACGGCGATGAGGTAAGAGGGCACCATGTGGTCGGGGAGTTGGGATTGCAGGTATTCGCGTAAGAGTTTTTCTTCAATGGCTTTTTTTAATGGATCTTGAATAAAGTAGGCAACAAGGACTTTGCCCAATGTTTCATGATCGAGGACACGCATGAGTACGCGTTCAATGTGAAGGTAACTTTTAATCTTTTCTTCGATTTCACCGAGCTCGATGCGTAATCCTCGAATTTTGACTTGATTGTCATTGCGTCCGAGATACATGAAATCGCCATTTTCAAGTCGATAGGCTATATCGTTGGTGCGATAAAGTGTTTCATTCTGGTTAAAAGGACTCGGAATAAATTTTTCCTGGGTTTGCTCTGGAAGATTCAGATACCCTTTTGCCAATCCAATGCCACCGATATACATTTCTCCAGGGATGCCGTCGGGAACAAGATTTTTATGGGTGTCTAAAATAAAAGCAGATACATGAGGAATGGTTGGGCCTAAGTTATTAAAGAGAGTGTTGGGTTCATAAACTTTAAAGTGTGAATTAATGGTAATTTCGGTGGGGCCGTAACCATTGATAAAAGTTCTGTCACGCGCCCAAAAGTCCATGAGTTTTTGATCGCATGCTTCACCGCCAATAGTAATTACGCGAAGATGAGGCATGGGTATAAGATCAAATTGAGATAGGATAGAGGGTGTTGTCGCAAAAACTTCAATCTGTTTGTCGAGAATACTTTGTTGGAGTTTTTGAGGCAGGCGTCGTTGTTCCTCACTGGCAATATATAATGTCGCGCCTGAAATTAAAGGAGCATAGATTTCAAAGGCGCTCGCATCAAAGTTAATGGAAGCAGCTTGTAGGCATCGGGTTTGCGGTGTCAGATGAAAAAGCTGTTGTTGGTAATGTGCTAAGTTAGGTAACCCTCGATGCGGAATGAGCACTCCTTTGGGTTTACCAGTAGAGCCAGAGGTATAAATCACGTAAGCCAAATCTTCTTGATGAGGTTTTTTACTCAGGTTTTCGAGCGAAAAAGACGAAAAAAGGGTGTCTTGAAATGTGTCTTCAGTGATTACAAGTCTCATTTGGGTGTCTTGTTTCATGAAATCTAAACGCTCTTTGGGATAGCTGAGATCAAGTGGCACATAAGCCGCGCCGGCCTTGAGAATGCCGAATATGGCCACTATCATATTGACATGGCGTCCCATAGATAATCCGATGTAATCATTGGTCTTTACTTTTTTCGCTTGGAGATAATGAGCTAATTGATTAGCCGTTTGGTTGAGTTGGGTATAAGTGAGGGAGGTTTTATCATCGATAAGGGCGATATGTTCAGGATATTGCACAACGGCACTTTCAAAGTCTTCAATGATAGTACGGGCTGGCATAAAACCCGTCTCTACAAGTGTTTGCGTTTTAGGCGCAGGGCCTGCGCCTCTGGGTAAGAAGTTCACAGTGGAGAGCGTTTGATACGGATTTTCAAGTAGTGAACATAAGAGATGTTGGTAATGCGTGGCGAAATTTTGCACCGAGCGTGCAGAGAGGGTCGGAGCGTAATCAAAAGAAAGATAAAAGCGTCGGTTGTATTCATCATAAAATACTTGGAATTCTTCGGGTCCGGCGCGGTGAATATATTGAGGGAGTGCTTTGATACTGACATCAGGCAAGGTGAATCCCTGATAAGGGATCGGTTCTTTTTCAAAAGAAACATTGGAAAAAAAACCATTGAAATGGTGATTAAAGCGAGTCCTCACGGTACGGACGATATCGGCGATATGTGCGTGAGGATAATATTTTTTTTGGGTGTCGAATTGCTGGTTTTGTTGAAGAAGGTCAATGATATTCATGGTCGATGAAATGCGCACATTCCAGGGAAGAATATTGCCTAGAGGGCCAATGAGTTCACTCCATTCTGCTTGATAAAGAACCTCTTCTCTGCGATTGATGATGACATCAAAATTATCAGTGTAGCGGTATAATAGCGTTTGTAAGATGGATAAAAAGAGATGTTCTGGAGTACATTGAAACTCGGTGCAAAAGGTATGTATTTTGGCATATAAGGTTTCATCAAGAGTTAGACGATATGTTGGCGAATGAAAAAGAGAGGCCTCGGGAGCAGAGAGTTTAGTTAAATCAATATGAAACTGCTTATCTTTAATGCGGTGACTCCAATGGCGTATGGCTTCACGATAGGAGGGTGTTTCACGATAGCTTTTTTCGTAAGTTACCAGAGTATCATAAGAGAGTTTTGGAGTAATAAGCAAAGAGTTTTGATGCTGTATGAGGACCTGATAATGATGCGAAATTTCGCGGATTACTTTTTTGAGCACACAGGTATTAATAATCAACCGATGAAAAACTAAAAGGAAAATAAATTTTTTCGGTTCTTTTTGAAGTAATACAAATCGAAATAAAGGACCCGTGGATAAATTAAAGGGCTTTTCAATCCAACGTTGTATGATAGGGTAAGTATCTTGTTGCGTATCTAGCACCAGACATTTTAAATCTAAATTGATATGTTCGTGTACGACGCGTTCAAGGTGTTTAGAAGCAGTAAAAAAAGTGGTTCGAAAGATATCGTGTTCTGCTACAAGTTGAGCCAGCGCTTGTTGCATAATGGCAGGAGAGAGATTTCCCTCTAACTCATATGCCAGTGCAAGATGATTTTGCTGTATTTGTCCACTTTGGCAATCAAACCAAATTCTTTTTTGTGCTGCAGACAGAGACGTGTTTGAAGATAATTTTTTCATAAACTATCATGCCTTGGGAATATGTTGCGCGAAATTTAATACAATTTTAATAATCTTAGCAGGTTGGTTTGTGCAATACAATTTATTTGATTAGTTTTGTCAGGGGACGAACCTAGACAGATTGATTTCAGTCATGTCATACTTTATGGTAAATTTTTTACGGTATTAATAATGGGATTTTTTTCACAATTATTGTTATTAGTGGGTGCTGGATTCTTAGTTTGGTATATTGTTCGCACCATTCGAAATCAACCAGAAATGTTTTCTAAACAAATGTTTAGCAAAAGTTTTTATACCATGGGAATTCTTGCCCTGATTTTAATTGCTTTTGTTGGGCTTTGTATTTTTATTCTCAGGAGCAGTTAACCGATGAACGTTTTACCCAACTTACCACTTTTTCAACACCTTGATGTTCCCAATATTCCAAAACAGTTGGCTGCATTGTCCTGGAAACATCAAGAAAAATTAGCACAATTATTAAAAGACGCGGACGGAAATTATACGTGGAAAAATTTGATTTTCCCTTTGGAAGTAATGAGTGATGAGTGGCATAAAGTTATTGGTCCGTTAGCTCATTTAAATGGTGTGAAAAATACGAAAGAAGTGAGAGAAGCTTTTCAGGAATGTTTACCTATTTTAACTGAATATGCTCTTGCTTTTGCGCATCATCAAGGATTATATGAAGCGGTGAAAAAGCTCAGTGAATCGAAGTCCTTTTCTCATTTAAATACGACGCAACAGAAAATTATTCAAGATGAATTAATCGACTTTAAATTAGCTGGGATTACCTTAAATGGTGCGGATAAAGAGCGTTTTAAAGCAATACAGCAGCAGTTATCTGTTTTGTGTAATCAGTTTGAAAATCATCTGTTAGATGCAACACAAGGATGGAAAAAACAGATAGAAAATAAAGAGGAGCTTTCGGGCATTCCTGAACATACACTGCAAGAAGCAGCGGCTTTGGCTAAAAATGAAAATAAATCAGGCTGGGTTTTTTCTTTAGAGCCCCCCATTTATCAAGCTATTATGATGTATGCCGATAATCAGGCTTTGCGAGAAGAGTGCTATCATGCCTATGTCACGCGCGCTTCTCAATTGAGCCCGAGTGGTGCTCAATGGGATAACACGCAAATTATGCAAGATATTCTTGCGCTGCGTCATGAAGAAGCACAATTGTTAGGCTATGCGAATTATGCAGAGCTGTCTTTAGCGAAGAAAATGGCAAAAGAACCTAAAGAAGTCTTTGGGTTTATTGATACCTTAGTGAAAAAAGTTAAACCACAAGCAGAAAAAGAATTTTCTCATTTAGAAGCTTATGCTAAAGAGAAGTTAGGGTTGGGTAAATTACAGCCTTGGGATGTTGGTTATGCCACTGAAAAATTGCGCGAGGCAGAATATGCGGTGTCACAAAACGAATTTCGTCCGTATCTTCCTCATCGAGTAGTACTAGAAGGATTATTTGCCATTGCCAATAAATTGTACGGCATAAGTTTTGAAAAAATTGAAAATATAGAAGTATGGCATCCAGATGTTGTATTTTACCAAGTCACGGATGAGAATCAGCAACTTCGTGGATATGTTTATATTGATTTATTTGCTCGCTCAGAAAAAAGAGGCGGTGCTTGGATGGATGATTGCTTAACGCGGCAACATCTCGCGGATGGATCATTGCAAGTGCCTGTTGCGTATTTAACCTGTAATTTTACAAAACCGATAGAGCCGCAGAAAGATGCTTTGCTTTCACATGAAGAAGTCACGACGCTTTTTCATGAATTTGGACACACCTTACATCATATTTTAACTTTAGTAGAAGAATCATCTGCTTCGGGTATTCATGGCGTTGAATGGGATGCCGTGGAATTACCTAGCCAGTTTTTTGAGCATTGGTGTTGGCATGAAGAAGCAATTGCGCTTTTCTCAAAAAATATTGAAACAGGCCTTCCGATCCCTGACAAGAAAGTAGAAAGCTTGTTGAAAGCAAAAAATTTCCAGTCGGCCATGTGGTTGACCCGTCAATTAGAATTTACTTTATTTGATTTTCGTATTCATGCTGAATTTGATTCTAAGCAAGGAAATCGTATTCAAGCGATATTAGATGAAGTTCGGGCGCTCATTAGTGTTGTTCCTGTTGCATCTTATAATCAATTTCAACATGGATTTTCTCATATTTTTGCTGGTGGATATGCTGCAGGTTATTACAGCTATTTGTGGGCAGAAGTTTTGTCAAGCGATGCTTTTGTGGTCTTTGAAGAAAACGGTATTTTTGATAAATCTACAGGGCGAAAGTTCTTGCATACTATTCTAGAGGTCGGCAGCTCGCGGCCTATTTTAGATTCATTTCTTGCCTTCCGCGGGCAGCAGCCCTCCATTGATGCATTGTTGCGGCACTTGGGAATTTTAGAGTCTGTTAAAATCTCTTAGAGCTTGTTGATATGAATGAAACAAATGACTTTTTTAAGGTTGTCATTCACAGTTGGATGATGCTCAACTGTGAATGACAACAGAAAAACAATTATTTTGGGCTCTCATTTCAGCTAATGGTATTAAAGATAACTTAAATGCAGATGAGTTTTTATCAAGCGTTGTTATTTCGGAAGATTTTTTTGATTGATAAAATGACAAAAACGGCGTACTATCTTTAAAAATTAACAAAATTTAGTTGAAAAACAGGGTTATGATAAAAAAAATCAGTATTAAAAATTTTTATAGCATAGGTGAAGAACAAGAACTATCTGTGGAAATTGGACCAAAAGATATTTTAGATGATTCAGCCAAAAAAATGTCACGAATAGGCTCGTTTAATCTTGTTTCATGTGTTATTGGGCATAATGCTTCTGGTAAAACTAATGTATTGAAAGCCATAACATTTCTTTTTTGGTTGATTAATCAATCTTATACAAGCTTCAAAAGCGAAGATAGGATCCCTTATGAACAGCATAAACTGCTTCCTAATCAATCTTCGCAAATAATGATAGAGTTTTTTGATAAAGAAGTTTTCTATGAGTATTTAATTGAGTTTGATCAAAAGAAAATATTGAAAGAACGTCTACGTAAAAAAGTGATGCGAATGACGTCCATATTTGAGTTAGAGCGTGATAGTAAGAGTGTTAAGATTAAGACAACGAGTTTAAAGCTCAATAAAACAGATGAAGCAAGATTTAAAGAGCGACACAATGTTGCATTACTTTCTAGCTTAATTGATACAGGTTATCTATCAGAAATTACTTTGTTTAAAAATTTTGAGTCAAATGTGCGCGAGCTTCGATTAATGCGTAATAATGTTTTTCCTGATCTTTTAAATGTTTCGCAAGCCATGTATGAAGATAAATCTCTTTCTCAGGAAATACTTAATTTTGTTAAAGGAATTGATTTGGGCTTATCTGATTTCCAATTTGGCGAAATTAGACCTACGATGAAAGAGGATAAACCTGAAAAAATATTGCAAGTGCTCGAGTGTATTCATGAAACAAAAAATGGTAATTTTATATTACCTATTTTTAGAGAGTCCGATGGAACGCAGCATGGTATTTCTCTTTTATCAAAAATACTACTCATATTAAAGAATGGTGGATTGCTTGTGCTTGATGAGATTGAGTCAGGCTTACATCCTTATGTAGTAAAAAAATTAATCTCATTGTTTGAAAGTAAGCAAACAAATCCAAATGGCGGACAACTTATCTTCTCGACTCATCAGCATATGCTGTTGAACGATAGAACTAAAACACAGATATTTATTGCTGAAAAAAATGAAGAAACTCTTGAAACAGAAGTGTATCGTTTAGATGAGGTTGAAGGTGTCAGGAATGATGAAAATTATTTCCACAAATATATTGCAGGGACGTATGGTGGTACTCCTCGTTTTGATTGGATGTAGAGAAATACAAAATGGGAAAAACAAAACGGAAAGCCAAAATCACTGTATTTGGTTCTGTAGAAGGTTACCGTGAAAAATATTTTTTGGATTTTCTGAAAGAAATATATGAACCAAGAAAGCATAATATTAATCCCACATTTGATGAGCCTAGCGGTGGGACTCCAGATAAGCTTGTTGGCCAAGCTTTTCAACATGATCATTTTTCACGAACATTTGTGTGGTTAGATGAGGATTTTGAGCCTGAATATCCTTTATGTGATGAATTACGTAAGAAGCTTGCTATCTCATGGAAGGTTGACGAAGAAAAATTAAATGCCTTGTTAAATTGTCCTTTAAAAGACTTAGAATCAAGGTTTAACCTAGAAAAAAGAAAACCTCGTTTAATTGTTTCTCAACCTGTTTGTGTGGAATCTATTATTCTGAAAATTTTAGATAAAAGTCTACCATATGAACAATATGATCCAGCAAAAAGAAAAGAGCAAATTAAACGATTAAAAAACTGTGTTAACGGTATTGTAGGATCAAACGAAGCACAATTTTATCAGGAGCATTTGACCAAAGAGAAGATTGAAGAAAAGCGAAAAAATATTCCAGTATTGGATATACTGATATCTATGATTACTTGATGAGCTTAATGGTACTTACGCTACAAAAATGCGTAAAAGCCTCGATTTTACAAGAAATTAGATACGTTTACGCTGGTTGATGCAGGGTGAACGCGTATAAATTCCAATAAAATCAAGGTTTGTAGGTGGTTTTTGTAGGGGCGGGTCTTGTGCCCGCCCGAAAATGCACAGTTTTTATCAATATTGGCGGGTAGGCACAAGACCTA
>JAJZTL010000160.1 GCA_021848965.1 Pseudomonadota bacterium | reverse complement strand
GTTCCTCTATACCTAAAAATCTTCTAAATATCTCACAAAACCAGCGTTTTTATCTTTATTCTTCATTTCGGCAGAAATAAAGAGCCTTATTACCTTAAAAATAGGTGGATAAGGTGGAATAACACCGCTTACTTAACAAAAAGCACTGTACATAATTTGTCATAATGAAATTTAAGTGTCTTATAGAATAGCTTTTAAGTGTCTGCTCTTACTTATAGTCCTATTTAATACTTCTAAAAAATTATCCACAGATATTTTCTGTGGATAATTAATCATAAGGAATTCGCTACGCTCATCAATCATTTAAACTTATTAAAAGGAATTGGCCTATGGCCAATAATCAAATAAAAAAACGAACAAAGCAATAATTAAAGATCGATTGCCTCATCACCCATCACTCAATCGCAATAAAAGATAACTACGCATTTTATTAAGAACAATGACTACTCACGCGCTTCGCGCGCTGCGTTCCTCATTGTTCTTAATAAAATACTCCGTTATTTTTATTTTTGCGACTGAGCGATGAATGACGAGGCACAAATCTAAATCTTTCTTTTAGTCTGCTTTAAATGAATTCGCTTCGCTCATAACTATTAAATGCTCCTAAGCTCCGAAATCAAAGGCAGGTGGAAAAAATTAGAGCATGACGCTATCCACATTTTTAGGGGATAACCATGTGAATAGATTGAATTAAAGCAGTATCGACAAGAAGTTAAGAACAGGGCAAAAATATACTCAATGAAAGGAGTGATTAATTTTAAATGTAATTAAAGAAATGTATCAATAGATGGTAAATATAATGAAGTGTGCCTCTTTAATTTTAAATACCTAATGTATCAGCTATTGATAAATTCAAGGCCTATCAATAAACTGCCATTTGTAATTAATGGAGTGAATAGAATATGGCTAATAAAAAACGTAAAGTATCGCTGAATGATTATGCATCCTGTTATGACTATTTTGAACGTGCCATTCAAAACAATCGATTTATGAGTGAAGAGACAAACAGCTCTTTGAGAATAAAGGCAATTCATGCCTTTGCAGAACTCAAAAGTACTGCAGAAGATGAAGAAACGGTACGCCTGTTTCAACTATGGCTTGATGAATTCGTAGACGCTCAAACCTTCAGCCGCTGTTATCGTGCTCTGAATCAAAAAAAGTATCTGATGGAAAAAACTATGCGTACCATCACCATCAGTGATGAGGCTTATAACGCATTAAAATACCTCGCATATCAAAAGAATGCCAGCCTGTCACAGATAATAATGGAAGGCTGTACCATAATGCAAACCAAAAATAAAGAATCAATTAGACCATTAATAAACACGTTGAACACCGCCGCATTAACAGCAGCTAACATCCCAACCGGTTCGCAAAGTTCCTTGATGACAAGGGTAACCTCTGGCAACACTAATGTTATTTCCTTATTTGGAGATGAACAGGGTGAATCCCATGATGAGGAAGAAGGAGGCACCGAGTTTGATTTCTTTGATTTTGATGAAGTATGCGAATGGCCACGTAAACCCGAAGGTTATGATTTTAGAGCCAATGAGTCCTATAAAAAATACCGAAAATACATAGAGCTCCTTACTATTAAAAAACAAGATGAGACCCTGCTTGCGTATTTTACTAAAACCATTAATTACTTTTTAACTGAAGATAATTGCCATCAGATTGGCTCACAACTGCTATCGATTCAAAAGGCATGCCTTAAACAAAAGCTTTTTTCACGGCAATTTAATCCAAATCACTTTGCGATTAGTAAAGGCTTTAGCATCCCTGATTTGAGCTTCGAGCATTATGCCGATGAATTGCTGTTGTTTTTAGGGTTAATCTTTGGCTGCATGACTGCCTCCATCACCACGGGAAACAGGCGGCCTTATGTTTTTGCAGGACATCCTAATCAGGTGCAAATGGCGTATAAAACCTATCATTACATCGATGCTTTTCTAAGTGATGAGGTCAAGCGTTTTAAAGATAACTGTCATAAAAATACCAAAAGAAAAAACAAAAAAATGAAAGCCCAATGGCATGGCTGTCATTTGGTGGGCATCATGCTCCATCCAATCCTTGATGATGAGGAGACCTATAAGCTACTGACTGATGAAGAGTACGATAAATTATCAACACATACGCATAATAAAGTGCATGTGTATTATGATGAAAATGAGCCCATCGGTGGCTGGTGGACTCCAGATAAAGAAAAGCCTTTTCGATGGTAAAGCTTTTTGAATCAGTATTACATAGGTATCTTATAGTGCTTGGGGTTGAGTTGGACTGATTCAGAAAGTTCGCATTCCACCTAAAAACCACTTTATATAAGGATATGGATCAATCTGGTTTATAAAACAGGTCTGTAACCCCCCTTTTATTTTACTCTTTTATCAACATTTTCTTAGGATAACCCTGTGCGATAGTAGGTGTTTTGACAGCAAAAATAAGGGTTCGATTTCAAAAAATTGTCATTTAAGATCTACTTTTTTTATGGGAACGGTCAACGATGCTAGATTTCAAATGACGATATTTAAGCAGGATATAATGTTGATTCCGGTTGGTTCTGGTTCATTATGGTTCATTTTCCAAACAAAGAAAATTAATGAAGAGCGGATAAAAGCTAGGCATTTTTTATCCGCTCTCATTATATTACCAAGGTTTCATATTGAAAGGAGATGGGTTAAATATCGGTTGTTCTTGTTCTTCTTCCTCAGCCTTTTTAGGTTCTATATCCTTATTAGGGGTTCTAATCCCTATACCAATGTTGTAAAAAAATGGTTAGAATTCACCCGAGCAATAAAAAGGGATAAAGTTGTAGGTCGTTACACAGAGCGAGCGCCTAAAAACTGTACTCATCAGCAGCAATC
>JAJZTL010000159.1 GCA_021848965.1 Pseudomonadota bacterium | reverse complement strand
ACCGCTTCAGCATGGGCAACATCCGCAACCGCTTTTTGATAAGCAAACTTATAAGGTTTTTGGAACACCGTAAATAAGGGTTGACCTTTTTGAACAAACTCTCCATTCTTCACATAAATATCCGTAATATACCCTTTAACATTGGCGGCAACAGGGCGAATATTCGCGACAACAAAAGCGTTATTAGAGTAGGGAAATAAATACAGAAAATTATACAAAAACAGTATAGATGAAATAATATAAATAATAACAGCAAGCGGCGTTTTTAAAAATGTTTTTATCATCATATTGTTCTATTTTTTTTGAATTTGTTAAGACGAAGAACCGAAATATTTTCCCATGTTGTTTCTAATCCTTTTAACTCTTCTTTCATGCTCTGTAATAAAGCTTGATGCATTAATGAAGAGGGATCATTTTCCTCTTTACATAATAAGTTCTGAGAAAATTTTTCTATTTTTTTTGCCGGGTCCTGTATAACATCAGATAAATTTAATAAATGCGAAAGCACTATTGCAAAAGAATCAGAAATTTCTCCTACAACATCATTTTTACTTGTGTTTACATAATGAAAAAAGGCATTCAATAAATGAAACACCCGTGAAAAATGCTCTATCGATTGGGAGAAAAAATCAATAATCACTTTTGTGTTTCTCACCTCCATTCTCGCTTCATCAACATAACGATTGCATTCGGTGATATCACTCAGGATTTTCTTTTCAAGAAAAAAATATTGTTTCTTGAATTCTTCAACGGAAAAAGGTTGCACCAAAAAAATTTTCATCAAGCTAATTAAATCTTGCGTCAATCTATTTTGACAAATAATAGCAGAATCTCGAGCATATTCCGGGAATACACAGCTCATCACGGTAATGGCTACAGCCTCTCCTAGGAGAATATTAAATGGCCGCAATACTGCCGCATCTAAATCGTGCAAATGATGGTAATTTAATAAGACAAGCACCAAGGTTATGCATCCTAATGTGCTACTATAAGATCTTGAAGTATCCATAAAAAGATACGCATTAATAAAAACTCCTGCTATTAGAGCCAGCAAATTGACATAAACATCGTTGGCAAATACATAAAGAATAATACAACCATACATGGCAGCATGAATCGTCCCTAAAATGCGCAAATAACTTTTATTGAGTACCCCCCCTAAAGTAGTATATTCATACAATACAACGCAACAAGTAATTGCGGCCCATGTCCCTTCTGGAATTTGAAAGTACCAAGTAATTCCATAAGTAACAATAAGTGCTATGGATAAACGCAATGCGCGTAACGTGCGATAATGATCAATGTTCAGCGTCAGCACGATAGCCTCCTGCTAAATCTTGATATAATGCAACGATAGTCATCATCTTTTCAAGCTTTCTCTGACTGAGCATTAATTGCAACTGAGTTTTCTGAATTTGGCAATAAGTGACGTGAACGCCACTATCGATGCCATATTGATGACGAAAATGAGCTAATTCACAACGTTTGTTTTTTTGTAATAATGCTTTTTTGGTATTTTCTAACTGCTGTTCATAAGCAGAATAGGCAGATAAATCATTTTCTACATCACGCAGTGCTTGACGTATTGTTTTTACATAAACCGCATACAAAACCTTGTATTGCGCTTGACTGACTTTAATACCGCCGAAGGTTTGCGGCGACCACAATGGAATAGACGCATAAGCTTCACCTAAATGAACTCCATTCACTGCACTGGTGTCTCCTAACCAAGCGTCCAAACGAATAGAAGGTAAAAGATTAAAAGCTGTAGCATTGATATTAGCCGAAGCGGCTTCTAATCCCGCTCTAGCCTGTTGAATATCTGGACGATTATTAAGGACGGTTGCCGGGTAATTACCCGGAATAATTGTCTGTGAATTAATAAGAGAAAACTGTCCGCTGGAAAATGCTTTTCCTTCTTGCAGAGGGTTTTGGTTCATTAAAAAGCGTAATGCGTTTTGCGCCACATGAATATTATGCTGTGTAATTGCCATTTGAGCTTGTGTCATTTGAACATCTTGTTGTGCTTTATCCAAAAGATCTGCGGAAATAATGCCTGTCTTATATTGTGTTTTACGAAGATTTAAATAGTGTTCTTGTTGACTTAATAACGCCTGATATAAGCTCAACGCTTCTTTTTCTGCTAGTAAGGTAAAATAGCTGGCAGCCACTTGTCCAATCACCGTCAAACGTATGCTATCTTTAGCATACTGTTGCACTTGAACACGATAAGTCGCCTCTTGTTGATCTTTTAATTGCTGAAAAGCATTAAGCGTATATAAAGGAAACAATCCCCAAAAATAACCTGGATTACCTAAATTAGGCATTTGACTATAGCCTGCTGAGAAACTCATGCCGGGTACCCAATTCAATTGCACTTGTTTTAACTGGGTTTGCGCATAATGCAGGTTTTCCGTTGCAATGTTAATATCATTATTATGATGTAATGCTTCTTGCATTAACTGGTCCAATTGAGGGTCATGAAACTCCTGCCACCATGCTAATTCTGGTAATACTTTAGCATCATCTTGATAAAAAAACGGCACAGAACTCCATTTCTGCGGAATAGTAGGCGGTGATTGTACTGGAGGCGAACAACTATTCAAAATCAGAGCCAGCACTAAAATGTAGCAATGAACAAAAAACCCACTTTTACAATGCATATACGTTCTTAATGAAAGATTGGCAATAAGCTTAAGTTTTTTATCTTCTCAAGTCAAACTTCAGAATAGCCCTATAAATTTTTCCACAGAAATTGTGAATATCATCAGCAATTCCCGGGAAATATTAGAGAGCAATTAAAATAAAGGCTATGTAAACTTAAGAAATATATTTTTCGCGAACTCAATTTGAGATAAGCTCTTTCTT
>JAJZTL010000050.1 GCA_021848965.1 Pseudomonadota bacterium | reverse complement strand
GGTCTTGTGCCTACCCGCCAATATTGATAAAAACTGTGCATTTTCGGGCGGGCACAAGACCCGCCCCTACAAAAACCACCTACAAACCTTGATTTTATTGGAATTTATACGCGTTCACCCTGTTATGGAGGCTTATTCGCTTGCATGGTTTAAAAATAAAATATTAGCCAACATGGGTGTGTACGATGAGTTTGGAGAACAATTTAATTCTTCCGATGTCCTCAACAATAAAATGCCTGTTAATTTTATTTTAGATGATCCAACTCCAATGAAATACATTGATCCATCATTTTATATTCACAACATAGCCGCATTGCTTTTAAAAAATGAAAATTATTCAGCTGGCGTACATGATTTACCCATTCATTTAGACAATCAAATAACTGAACGCTGGTGTTCCTATCACCAAACATCCATGGATATTATTCAACAGTGGTTTGTAAGCTTTTGATCTTCATCTCAGAGACAGGAGCTCTGTTTGTGATGTAATAGATGAAGGCATAACTGCATTTCTTTTTGGTTTTAATGATTGAAACGACGGCCAAGAACAAGAAGATGAGGATGATTTAACATGAAATTTTTCTCGAAATTCATTTAGCAATATGTTAAACCGCCTTTCGATGTGACTCCGCAAAGAAATGACCTAATTTTAAATCTTTAAATTCTTTTCCAAAGTAAATAGTATAATTATAAATAGCTGCAATTAGATAAGCTCCTACGTTAAGGGCTATAATCAACCCCTTCATCCCTAAATCAGGCATTCTCATTTGACCCAATCCTAATCCCACTGCCAAAATCATGGAAATACCAAGAGTTAAAACTCCTGGAATTATGAGCTTTTCATAGTTAAAACTCGTGGTCATTTGTACCGCATTCATCCATAAAAATATGGCTGGAATCATAGGGGATAAAGGAGGTAAAATATCTTGAGCTCGATATGCAACATCTTTGTCTTGGGCAAAAACGTAATGCAAAATACTTCCAGACTCAACCATTAATCCTGTAAAAACTGGAACAAGCATACCGCAAATAACCAAACCGCATCGATGAAGATCTGCAATTTCTTTTCGTATTGCTTCCCATTCAGGAGATTTTTTTCTGCCTTGCTTTTCCAATTCGGCGAGCTCACCTGCCTTTATTGAGGCTTGAAGATTAATAGAATAAAGGGGAGAAAGAGCAACTGTATTGATAGTTAACATAGTCACAACAAGGGAAAAAGATGCTGTGCTGGTAGCATCATTGCTAATATGTGCTGCAATGGCTGGAAGAGACAGAACTAAACAACCATAAGCATCCATTCCAAATGCTAATACAGCAACAGATTTTGCCACTTGAATATAATCAGAGAGTTTAAAAGTCCTATCTTCCTCTAAAAACTCAATGGGTTCATCATTTTTGTGCTCTTCAATATCATTATTAATGTGCTCTGGAACATTTGCTACTAACATCATATTTTCTAGTTTAATGTTCAATAAAAATTATATTGTATCTGGACATCGATACGTCGCGACAATTTCTCCCGCAGTATTGATCGATTCCAGCTCTATGGGGAATTGCCACAAAGCATATAGGTATTTCATTATTTCCGTTACTGTTTTACTTAAAGGACGACGGTCGCGTTCAGTATGCCTTAAAGTTAATGTTCTCGAACCGGTAAAATCTACATTCACAATTTGAATATCGGGTTCTAAATTACCTAAATTATATTGTCCAGACAACACATCACGAATTTTTTGATATCCGTGATCATCATGAATCGCAGAAACAAGCATGTCAGGCTTTTGATCATCGTCTAAAATTGCAAATAATTTTAATTCTCGAATTAATCGAGGTGATAAATATTGCGCAATAAAACTCTCATCTTTAAAATTGCGCATAGCAAAATCAAGTGTTTCTTGCCAAGGCGTATTTACTAAGTAAGGGAACCATTGTTTATCTTCTTCTGTAGGGTTTTCACACATACGCCGAATATCTTTAAACATATTAAATCCCAATGTATAAGGATTAATACCTGAAAAATAAGGGCTATCAAAGGAAGGTTGTGCAATCACCCCCGTGTGATTATGTAATACCTCCAACATAAACTCATCAGTAACTAACTTTTCATCATATAATTGATTCATGATGGTATAATGCCAAAAAGTAGCCCATCCTTCATTCATCACTTTTGTTTGTCGTTGTGGATAAAAATATTGTGCCATTTTACGAATAATACGAATGATTTCTCTTTGCCATGGCTCTAAAAGAGGCGCATGTTTTTCCATAAAATATAACAAATTTTCTTGTGGCTCTTCTGGAAAGCTCTTTTTGGCATCGCGAGTATCTGTTTTTTCAGAATGCGGTATTATACGCCACAATTCATTCACTTGAGATTGTAGATATTGTTCTCGATTACGTTGTCGTATTTTTTCATCTTGCAAAGATAGAGTATGCGGATGTTTATAGCGAAAAACTCCATTAGGCATTAAAGCATGGCAGGCATCTAATAATTCCTCTACCGTACTTGTTCCATATTTTTCTTCACATTCAGCAATATAATTGCGCGCAAAGACTAAATAATCCACAATAGAATCAGGACTTGTCCATAATTTAAATAAATAATTTCCTTTAAAAAATGAATTATGTCCATAACAAGCATGAGCAATCACTAATGCCTGCATGGGCATTGTATTTTCTTCTAATAAGTATGCAATAGCTGGATTTGAATTAATAATTAACTCATAGGCCAATCCCATGTGCCCCTTCTTGTACTCTTTTTCTACAGTAACAAATTGTTTTCCAAAAGACCAATGATGATATCCCACAGGCATACCTACTGTTGCATAGACATCAATCATCTGTTCAGATGAGATAATTTCAATTTGGTTAGGATAAGTATCTAATCCAAAGTTTTTAGCAATACGCTCTATCTCATGCTGATAACTACGCAATAATTTAAAGGTCCATTCAGCGCCTACTGATAATGTTTTTTTCTTTTTTGTTTTTGTAATCACGCCACTTTCCTTTTAAACAATTCACGAAATACTGGATAAATTTCTGATAATGATTCAATATTTTGCATAGCAAAATTGGAAAAATTTTCTTGAACTTTTAAATAGGATTCCCATAAACTTTGATGGTGCCTTGGCATAATTTCAATATAGGCAAAATACTGTACGTTAGGCATAATATTTTGCATTAATAACTCTTGGCAATGGGGTGAATCCGCATTCCAATTATCACCGTCAGAGGCTTGCGCCGCATAAATATTCCAAGAATTTTCTGGGTAGCGCTTTTTGATAATCTCATCCATTAACTCTAAGGCACTGGAAACTACCGTTCCTCCGGTTTCCCGAGAATAAAAGAATTCTTCCTCATTCACCTCCTTTGCCACTGTATGATGTCGAATAAATACTAACTCAATATGTTCGTAAGTTCGAGTAAGAAAAAGATACAGCAGAATAAAAAAACGCTTCGCTACATTTTTTTTCATCTCATCCATAGACCCCGACACGTCCATAATACAAAACATTACCGCTTGCGTTGAAGGCCGTGGAACTCGAATACGATTACGATACCTCAAGTCAGTCGTATCTACAAAGGGAATACCATTTAATTTACGTTTTAAAGCAATTATTTTTTGTTCTAACTCTTTTCTTTTTTCTTCATCCGTTTCATTTTTCAACGCTTCTTCAGCTTCTTTTAGTCTTTTACGAAAGATTCCACCTAAGGCTGTTCGACGAGATTTAGCAGTAACCATTGAGCGAATAACGCTTAAATTAGAGGGAGATCCTGAGCTCATATATCCCGCACGCAATGACTCAAACGATTTTGCTTGTGCTAAATCTTTCCGAACAAGATCAGGTAAAGCGAGATCTTCGAAATAGAGCTCCAGGAACTCTTCTCGCGATAAATCGAAGACAAAATCGTCTTCGCCTTCTCCTGAGTCACTACTTTCAGAGCCACTTCCTTGGCCACCGCCCTCTTGTCCTCTCTCAATATGTTCGCCCTTCTCATATTGTTTATTACCAGGAAAAACACGTTCAACGACACCGCCGTCACCCAATGAAAAATTAGGCTCCGAAATATCTTTTGAAGGGATATTAATGACTTCTCCCTTATCCATATCGGTAATACTACGTTTAGCAATAGCATCCGAGACAGCTTTTTTTATTTGATTTTTGTAGCGTTGAATAAAACGCTGTCGATTAACAGCGCTCTTTTTTTTGCTATTTAAACGCCGATCAATAAATTGCGTCATTGAGACTTTCTCACTCTCAAATACCAGTCTGATAGCAATCTAACTTGTTTGCGTGTATAACCTTTCTCTATCATGCGTTGGATAAACTCTTCGTGTTTCTTTTTATCTTCCGCTGATGCTTTGGCATTAAATGAAATAACTGGTAGTAAATCTTCTGTGTTGGTAAACATTTTCTTTTCTATCACACTTCTCAGCTTCTCATACGTGTTCCACACAGGATTTTTCCCACGATTATGCGCACGCGCTCTCAATACAAAATTAACCACTTCATTACGAAAATCTTTGGGGTTACTGATGCCAGCAGGTTTTTCAATCTTTTCAAGCTCTTCATTTAAAGCCGCACGATCAAAAATTTCCCCTGTGTCAGGATCTCTATAATCTTGATCTTGAATCCAAAAATCAGCATAAGCCACATAACGATCAAAAATATTTTGTCCATATTCAGAATAAGATTCTAGATACGCTGTTTGAATTTCTTTGCCTATAAACTCCACATAACGCGGCATTAAATATTCTTTGATAAAGCCTAAATATCGGTCTTGAACTTCTGATTGAAATTGCTCTTGTTCAATTTGTTTTTCTAATACATATAGTAAATGAACGGGATTCGCTGCTATTTCTGAATGATCAAAGTTAAAGACTTTTGATAAAATTTTAAAAGAAAAACGTGTGGAAATTCCGGTCATTCCTTCATCAACACCTGCAAAATCTTTATACTCTTGGTATGATTTTGCTTTAGGATCCGTATCTTTTAAGCTTTCGCCATTGTAAACACGCATTTTTGAATAAATACTTGAATTTTGAGGTTCTTTCAGACGAGTTAACACCGCAAATTGAGCTAACATCTCCAATGTTCCAGGAGCACAATGCGCTTTCTTCAGAGAACTATTATCAATCAGTTTTTGATAAATTTTGATTTCTTCAGATACACGTAAACAATAAGGCACTTTCACAATATTAATACGATCAATAAAAGCTTCATTATTGCGATTATTACGAAAATTTTGCCATTCAGCCTCATTCGAGTGCGCTAAAATAACACCTTCAAAAGGAATGGAAGATAAACCTTCTGTAGGGTTATAGTTACCTTCTTGTGTTGCCGTTAATAAAGGATGCAAAACTTTAATCGGCGCTTTAAACATTTCCACAAATTCTAATAACCCGCGATTAGCTCGACAGAGGCCGCCTGAATAGCTGTAAGCATCCGCATCATCTTGAGAGAAATCTTCTAATTTACGAATGTCTACTTTACCGACTAAAGACGAAATATCTTGATTATTTTCATCGCCCGGCTCGGTTTTAGCAATAGCAATTTGGCGCGCACGAGAAGGTTTAACTTTGATCACAGTAAATTTTGTAATATCACCATTGTATTCATGGAGCCGTTTTACGGCCCAAGGAGACATGACATAACCTAAATAGCGTCGAGGAATCTCAAATTTTTCTTCTAAAATATCACCATCTTTTTCTTTAGAAAAAAGCCCTAAAGGTGATTCATAAACAGGTGAACCCTTAATCGCATAAAAAGGCATTTCTTCCATGAGATCCTTTAAACGCTCGGCTAAGGAAGACTTTCCTCCGCCCACAGGGCCTAACAAATAGAGCACTTGTTTTTTCTCTTCCAAACCTTGAGCAGCATGTTTCAAAAAACCTACTATTTGCTCAATAGGTTCTTCCATACCGTAAAACTCATCAAATGCATGATATTTAGAAAGAACTTTATTTGAAAAGATACGGCTTAATACAGCATTGTCACGTGTATCAATAGATTCTGGGTCACCCATTGCCATCAAAAGTCTTTCTGCAGGATTAGCATAAGCTGTTTTATCCGTTTTGCACAATTCAAGGTAATCACGAAGAGACATTTCTTCTTCTTTATCTTTCTGATAGCGGCTCGCATAACTTTCTAAAAATTCATCAGATACCATAATTCCTCCAAACAATGCATAAAAATTAATGACTTTAATAATTCGAGTATAACTGAACTATTTATTTATCAACAACCCCTTAAGACATATTTTGTCCATGCGACACTACTAAGGATTGTCCAGTCAAGGCCAAAGAAGGAAACGTCGCGAAAAATAATACCGTATCAACCACTTCTTGCGTTGTCGTAAATTGGCCGTCCACTGTTTTACCTAGCATGACACGTTGAATTACTTCCTCTTCAGAAATGCCCAATGTTTTTGCTTGCTCAGGAATTTGCTTTTCAACAAGTGGTGTTTTAACAAAACCAGGTGCTACTAAGTTGGCTTTAATATGATAAGGAGCTCCTTCGATAGCCGTTGCTCGCGTAAATCCTAATAACCCATGCTTTGCGGCAATATAGGCAGATTTATTTTTAGACGCTTCGAAAGAGTGAATAGAGCCAATATTAACGATACTTTTCAAATGTGGTGTTGTTTTCATATTTTGCATACATGCTCTAGTTAAGAAAAAAGTTCCATCTAACTGAATGCCCAAGATTTTTTTCCATTGGATGTAGTCAAAGTCAGCAATTTCAGCAATGACTTGAATTCCTGCATTGTTTACTAGGATATCAATTTGACCATGCTTTTTTATAATCTTATCTATCGTATCATTCACTTGTTCTTCATTGGAAATATCGAGTTCAAAGCCATTTAAATGTGGATGTTGATAAGGCAAAGAATTGAGATCTAATCCACATACATAAGCATTTTTTGATAAAAAAGCTTCAACCATCGCCCGACCAATGCCTGAAGCAGCACCTGTGATAATGACAACACTTTTTTCTAAAGATAAACTCATGATGAAGAACCCTCTGATTTGGTATGATTAAAAGAAGCAGGCAAAATAACATGATTTCCAGTTTCTACCTCAGCACGTGAGGCAATAACCCACTCACCCGCTTTTAGACCGGAAGTAATTTCTACTTTATTATTTAATGCATCAATCAGTCCTAAAGTAATAATCTGCTTTTGAATGGTTTGGTGATTATCAATTTTATATACATAAGCAGCACCTGAAGTTTCATGTCTCACAGCCTCAAAGGGAATAACTAAAGCATCCGTTTTTTCAGTTAAAGTAATACCTCCAACAGCAAACATGCCATTTTTTAAAATATGCTCAGGATTATCGACAGCAATATAGGCATAATAAGCGCGCGTACCCGCTACTGTACTTGGGTTGATACGTACTACTTTTCCCGAAAAAGACTGTTCAAGCCCTTCAACCTCAAATGTAGCGGTTTGATTCACTTTAATGTGGCTAATTTGATCCGCCGGTACAACTGCTCGCCATTCTAAACGATCTAAATTAACTATTTTAAATAATGTTTGCCCAATAGATACGCTCATACCTGGCTCAATATCACGTTCACTGACAATCCCCGCGAGAGATGCGCGAATACTTGTGTAGCTTAACTGTAACTGGGCTTCATTTAATGCTGCTTTTGCCTGCTTGACTGCTGCTTCATTAACGCGCATTTGATTCAACGCTGCGTCATAATCATTCTGCGAATAATAGCTCTTTTCTAATAATTTTTTATAACGTTGAATAGAAGCGAGTGAAAATTGATATGATGCTTTGGCAGCTGAAAGAGCCGCTTCTTTATCTTTAACTGTTTGTTGTAAATCCGATGTATTTAATTGCGCCAATAATTGATTTTTTTTAACGGTTTCACCTTCTCGTATATCCACTTCCACTGTTTCAGCACCGACCTTCGCAATGATAGTAGTTTGATCTAAGGGATATAATTCTCCTGATATAGGAACGCGCACTAAAAAATTTTCTTTTTTAACGGAAGCAAGATCATCCGAACCTAAGACAATATCCAGTGACGTTACAGTTGTTTCAGCTTTGTCTGTAAAAAAATGGGAATATCCCCATAATAGTAATAGAAATATACCTACAGCTAAAGCAATTTTTGTATTTAATATTTTTTTCATGGTAGATCCCAATTAATTTCTTTATTGAACAAGTATTTGAGCAATAGCTAAAACTTGTTTAAGAAGATTTACAGGGGACTTTTCAATAAATTTAATATTTCGATCAGCAAAATCTATTGATTTTAATTGATACACTAAAATAGCTCCTTTAGTTTTCATTTCATCAGTTAATATGACCTCCAACTTTCCACTTCGCACTGTGCTAGTAATAGGTGCAACAATAGCCATATGAGTACGCTGATGAAATATTTCTCGAGAAATAATAAACGCGGGACTTCTTTTCTTGATTTCTTTACCAGAACTTGGATCAAAATCTAACCAAACAAGATCTCCTTGTTCAGGAACATAAGACATTATAGTATTTCCCTTCCTTTAGGTTTTGCACTTAACCATTCTTTATCTTCTTCTGTTATACGTAATGCTTCTTCAGGAGTAGCAGCTAGTAACTCCTCTAATGTCATCGTTGTTTCACTTTTAGGCGTTAATACAATTTTTGAGTCAACAATGGATAAATCTAATTCAGAACCTGCATGAAGTCCCAGCATTTTCAAAATGGCCTTAGGAATACTAATGATATTTGCACCACCAGATTGTCGAATAGCTAATGAAGTCATGATAATATACCTTCTTTTAAAGAACTATTTAGTTAACATTTTAACCTATTGTTTTACAAAAATAAAATATTGAGCATATTCTTGATGAAAAAAATAATAGACTTATATTACTCTACTTTGACAGAATCTGTAGAAGGCGATCCTTATTTATCAGAGATTGCTCATAAGTTTCCCTCCCATAGTGTACTTCAAAACTCTATACAATTGGTTGCTCACAGGCAAATACTTTTTTTTAAGCAGGTACTTATGGAGTACTTTAATAAATCCATTGAAAATATTGATGTTCTTGACTGGGGATGCGGTAAAGGACACATCTCTTATCTGTTGAAAAAAAATGGATATAATATCATTTCTTGCGACATTGTCAGCAAAAAATTAGACTCTGCCTTTGGGCAAGATACTCCCATTATTGAACAGCAAAGTATTAATGTTACTCCACTAAAACATCACTGCATATTACCCTTTAATGATGCCTCTTTTGATTGCGTATTTAGTTTTGGCGTATTAGAACATGTCCAAGATGATCTTGCCTCTCTCCAAGAAATTAAGCGGGTTCTCAGGAAAGATGGTGTTTTAATCGTTCTGTATTTGCCTTATGCGCTCTCTTGGACACAAAATCTTGCGCATCTTAGAAAAATTTATTATCACGATAGATTGTACAGTATTAAACATACCCAAAACTTAGCTCAATTATCTGGTTTTGATATTGTTGAATATAAATTAGCGCAACTATTTCCGAAAAATTCTGTCCCTTTATTTTTAGATAAATACTTAGAGCCTCTCGATAGATTTTTATGCAAATATACTCCTTTGAAATACTTTGCCACTAATTTAGAACTTGTTATGGTGAAAAAATAACCTTATGACTTCCTGGCTCCCTACCGCAACTATAGACACCCTAAAAGAACGAGCCTCGTTGATGAAAAAAACGCGAGATTTTTTTCATCAACGAGGCTTCTTAGAAGTAGAAACCCCAATCTTGTCGCATCACACTGTGACGGATCCTTTTTTATCCAGTTTTAAGACACATTCTCTTCCCCCTCTTTTTTTGCAAACATCTCCTGAATATCACATGAAACGGCTTTTGAGCGCAGGAAGCGGACCTATTTTTCAAATAACAAAATCCTTTCGGCAAGAAGAACAAGGTTCTCGGCATAATCCTGAATTTACGATGTTGGAATGGTACCGTCCCGGTTATAACCACCATGATTTAATGGATGAAATGGCGGATTTTTTGCACGTCATGTTAGAAAAATCTTCGACACGTATCAGTTATAAAGATCTTTTCCAGGAAACACTTCATCTTAATCCTCATACGACCTCACTAGAAACACTGAAAAAATGTGCCGTTGAACACAATATTCATTTAGCCAATTTTGATGATGCCGATAAAGATACTTATTTAGATTTACTGCTTTCTCATTGCATTGAACCGAATTTAGGTCAAACTTTTCCTGTTTTTGTATACGATTATCCTGCGAGCCAAGCCGCGCTTTCTGTCAAACGAGGCAATGTCGGTGAACGCTTTGAAGTCTATTATCGTGGAATAGAGTTAGCCAATGGCTTTCATGAACTCATTGATGCGAAAGAACAACGACAGCGCTTTATTGAAAACCTTGAAAAAAGACGTTATCTCAACTTTCCTGATTTATCTTTAGATGAACATTTTTTGCAATCACTTGAACATGGGTTGCCTCCCTCTTCAGGGGTCGCATTAGGTTTTGACCGATTAGTTATGCTGATACTCAACAAAAAAAACATTAAAGAGGTTATGTCATTTTCTATTGAAAACGCGTAATAATTTATATACTCTGTGTAAAAAACTATTCAAAAATGGGTCATCATGAAAACAATGTTACACGGCTTTAGAAATCATCATCAATCAGAAGCGTTATCCAATACGCTACCCATTGGACAAAATGCACCGCAAAAAGTAGCGCATGGTTTGTATGCAGAACAACTCAGTGGCTCTGCCTTTACCTGTCCACGAATGCATAATCTTCATAGCTGGCTTTATCGGATTCGTCCCTCTGTTGTCTGTGGCAACACTGTTCCCCATGCCAGGCATGTTTTGTTTTCTGCTGAGGATTTCAATTTTGCGCTGCCTCCTATTCCTATGCGTTGGTCACCTTTAAGCTACCATGAGCATAAAAAAACAGATTTTATTGAAGGTCTAATGCCGGTAGGTATGAGCGGCGCTTTTACAGATCCTGCCGCTGCAGCTTATTTATATGAAATTCAACATGCTTCTAAAGAAACATTTTTTTGTAATGCCGATGGCGAATTTTTATGGATTCCTCAAGAAGGTGAATTAACCTTAGAAACAGAGTTTGGCGCTTTATCGATAAAACCAGGTGATATTGGTTTAATCCCTCGTGGTGTTAAATTTCGTATTCAATTGCACTCTTCGAAGGCTCGTGGTTATCTTTGCGAAAATTACAAGACTCCCTTTATGTTACCTGAGTTAGGCCCTATTGGATCCAATGGTTTAGCGAATACACGAGATTTCATTATTCCTTCTGCTCACTATGAAGATTTAACGGGAGAGTTTCAACTGATTACAAAATATCAACAGCGTCTGTGGCTTACCGAGATGAAACATTCTCCTTTAGATGTTGTTGCATGGCATGGAAATTATACTCCTTGCCAATATGATTTAAAGCATTTTAATACGATAAACACGGTGAGTTTTGATCATCCTGATCCCTCTATTTTTACTGTATTAACGTCTCCCAGTGATACTTTAGGTGTTGCTAATCTTGATTTTGTGATTTTTCCAGAACGTTGGATGGTGGCAGAGCACACGTTCCGTCCTCCTTATTTTCATCGAAATATCATGAGTGAATTAATGGGATTAATTTATGGTCAATACGATGCGAAAGAAGAAGGCTTTGAGCCTGGTGGTATAAGTCTGCATAATTGCATGACGCCACACGGTCCTGATGCTTTCGCTTTTGACAAAGCCTCTCATCAAGACTTGAAACCGCAATATTATCACGGAACGTTAGCATTTATGTTAGAAACACGCCAAGTATGGCATGTACCACATCACTGGTTTAATCATGCTGCACGCCAACTAAATTATCCAGAATGCTGGCAGACTCTCGAACGAAATTTTAATCTAAATAAAGCATAAAACGCGGTACTTATCATCAAAAATAAAGCCAACCCCGCCACAATAGCATTATCCCCTATTTTAGACCATGGCGTACTACCAGACATTGCCTGAATTTCACTATTTAAAATGCGTGTTTCAAAAGATGGAACTGTTTTTACAATATCACCTTCTGCATTAATGATGGCAGAAATACCGTTATTCGTAGCCACAATTTGGTAACGTCCTGTTTGTAAAGAACGCATTTGAGCAATTTGTAAATGTTGCGCTCGAGCCATCGAATGACCAAACCACGCATCATCGCTGATAGTAATAAATAATTGTGCTTCCGGTAGAGATTTCAATAAAATATCCGCATAAGCAATTTCATAGCAAATAAAGGGCAATGTTGGAATATGTGCAATATTCAACAAAGGTTGACTAAACGCACCACGCCCTGTTTCGTAGAGCGAAACCCCTAACCACCTCATAATGTCTCGAAAAATTTCTGCAGGAAGATACTCTCCAAAAGGCACGATATGATGCTTAAAATAGTGTCCAAAATCTCTCCCCAATAAGAGCATTGCATTATAATATTGTTGCTCATTATCAGGATTTTCATAAGGAATTCCGGTCACTAACGTTGCTTTATGTTTAGAAATAAAATCAGATAAATGATTTAAAAAAGGCTTCGCTTGCTGATAAGGCACAGGAATAGCTCCCTCAGGCCAAACAATAATACGACTTTTTTCACTTGATTTATTAGTCAAATGCTGTGTCAATGAAACATATTGCATCACCGTTTTTTCATAAGCATGAGGTAACCATTTTTCATTTTCTGCAATATTACCTTGGACAATGCTAACGGAAACTTTTGACTTTACAGGTGTTGTCCAATGGTATAGATCTAAAACTTGAGGAATAAGATATAAGAATAACAGCCCCAAAATCGGGCCTCCCCACTTCTGCAAAGCAGTCTTTTTTTCATTAGCACGAGAATAGGCAATAGCCAATAAAGTGCCTGAAAACGCTGTAAGAAAACTTAATCCATAAACTCCTATTATTGGCGCCAAATGCTTCATGGGTGTCGCATTTTGACAAAATCCCAATAATAGCCAAGGGAATCCTGTAAACAAATGCGCGCGCAAATATTCAAAAATAACCCAAAGAACAGAAAATCCTAAACTTTTGAGCCACAAATGTTCTCTCCCTTCGTCATCCTCGCCAGGGATTGGCGAGGATCCAGTGCTATGGATAGATAATGTCCCTGTCTCTGGATTCCGGCCAATCCATGGTCGAAATGACGGGAGAACGATTATAGAATAATAGTAAAAAGAAAGGGCAAACAGCGCAATATACAATCCCATAAATAAACAAAACAAGATTGTCACCAACAGTGACGAAAAAATATCTGCATGTCCATACGTATGAATACTCACAAAAATCCAAGAAGTACCCAATGCAAAGAAACCAAACCCGTAAAGCCATCCTAGTTGAAAGCTTTTTTTTGATTTTTCAGTATTTATTAGTTGGTGAAAAAACCAAGCTAAACTAATAATTCCCATCCCTGGTAAAGATATAGGCGAGAAAGCGAATGATAACGAAGCACCTATAAAAATAGGTTGACCATATTTTTTTATAACACCAAAACACATTGAGTTATTTTATCATATTTTTTTTCAAACTCACAAATGCGAACTTTAATATTTCAATAAGAAACAAACCGTATGCTATGCAAAAAAACGATAACAATTTTAGGAGAGCGATAATGGTGAACTCTAAGACTAAAAATAATAATACAAAAGAACAGGGCTAACGCGTCTAAATTCTTGTAAAATAAAGGCCTTTAGCACATAAAACATTAAAATTTTTGTTCAAATTGCCAATGAAATCGCTAAACGTAGGGGTAGGTCTTGTGCCTACCCGCCAATATTGATAAAAACTGTGCATTTTCGGGCGGGCACAAGACCCGCCCCTACAAAAACCACCTACAAACCTTGATTTTATTGGAATTTATACGCGTTCACCCTGTACAAAAGAACTCCAAGAAGAAGAACGAGGAATTTATCGCGGGGTTGCAGAGGTCAGAATCAAGGATGATGGTACTGTCCAACACAAACTAGCATGATTCATTAATTTTTTGGATAAACAATGCTTAGAGTCCAATGGTCGCACAAAAATGCCCTCTAATGATTGTCAAGAACTTATTCGCAATTTTACAAGAACTGAGGGTTATATCAGTACAGATACAAAGGTAGTCGACGCTGCTACTTTAAAACGTTGATGCTTATGGAAAATATGGGAATTGAGCTATTTCATCTCCATTTAATCACCGTCACCGCAACATTTTTCACAACAATAACCAGCAGGAGGAAAAACTCGGTTCATAACGCCTAGAATAAGTTCCATACATCCTCCCATAGCACTTTTACAACAACCACAACAAGGACTACTGCCCCCGCCGCCTCCGCCTCCGCCACCTCCTACCAGATACTTACCTTTATAATGAATGGCACTTTGTGATGCCGAAAAACAATCCGTTAATGTAGAAAAAGATGAAAGAATACCTAAAAGCCTCTTATCATTTAACGGTTTTATTAATGTAAACAGTTGTCTCTTGATGCTAATCAGCAAGCTATTTAGTTTTTCACACGTCAAAGCAGTACTGGCATTTTGAGGCAATGAACTTAGAGCATTAATTATTTCTACATGCATCGGCTTAATAAAATTAAGACAATGTGCCGTCGCTTTTTTTCGCGTCAGCTTCTGTGTTTTTATCATAAGATTCAAAACATTGTATTGTTTTTTTTGCTGATCTTCTGCCATATCTTTAATGGCATCAATTAAATAGACGCAACGCCCCATGTATTGTCCAAGAAGTCGAATAATTTTTTCTGGTAATGAGGAACTATTTTTAGCAATTTCTAATGTGATAACTTCATAACATTTTTCTGTTGGTGCTGAAGCCTCTGACAATATGCTTAGCTGACGCTGCTCATTCTCTTGATTCATCGACATACACTGTTGAAGTGTTTCTAATACCTCGTGCTCCCTTAAAGTATTTTCTGCTTTTTTCATAATAGGTCTATAAAGTTTTTCAATTGCTTTATATTTCAATTTAGGCTCATCTATGGCTTTATCTTGAATTTTTACTCCGCAAACAAAACTTGATACTGCCGCTAAAAACTTTTGATGCGACGAAACTCTCTTCTTTTTACCTATCACGCCAGTTTTTACACAGTTAGCACAAGAAAACTCATATTCTTCCGCTGTTTTCTCTGATAAAAGCCAATTGACTGTAGCAACGTCATTCACAAGAAAAAAACGATTAATCGCCCCTTTTCCTGTTGCAGAAAGAGATGCACATAAATTACAATAACTAGAATAGTAAAGACTTTTATTTTCAGCAGAAACATCTGCTAAAGATGGCTTAAGTAAACCGAACATAACAAATTCCCGTAGCAAATGACATTAAATTCTATCGTATCACTCAACTCATAAAAGTCAACCAAAAAAAATGACAAAAATACGCCTTCTAACACCTTATATTTTATTTCTCGCGTTGGCTTTGTTCTGGAGTTTCTCTTTTTTAGCCATTCGAATTAGTATTGCTTTTTTTTCGCCTGTTTTTGGTGCCACATTACGGGTGGGTGTTGCTTTTTTTGCTCTTTCTGTATTATTTGTTTTCACAAAAACATCGCTCACGCAGCCTTGGCGAATAACTCTCCTACTTTGGCTTCAAGGCATTCTTGGGCAAGCATTCCCTTTTCTCTTTCTCTTTTGGGGAGAACAATATATTTCCCCAGGCCTGGCAAGCATTCTTAATGCTACTGTTCCTTTATGGACTCTCCTCATTAGTCTACTGATTTTACGCGACAAAAAAAGTCTCACCCTTAAAAAAATTCTGGGTCTAATTTT